>NZ_JBMDIS010000060.1:0-39445 GCF_057808775.1 Pseudomonas sp. FG86
TAATGTGTCAACCATGTCCCCGCACATGTGTCCACCATGTGTCCGGTCCATACAGGCTCTTTTCCAAAGTGACCCGCCGTAAGGGCGGAACCCTAAGTGGCCGTTACCGCAGGAACGGATATGTACTCGCTAAAACTCCAAAAAAGCGGTCGGCCCGAAGGCCGCCACGGGACCAAGCTCCCTCGCCACAGACCACTGGAAATTGTGTAGATACCCATGCCCCGATAGCAGTGGCACATTCAACATCTTTGTTGGCTGACACTAAGCCATCGGGGGCAAGCCCCCTCCCACATTTGGATCAGGGTTCGACTTCAGTTTTTGGCTTCGTTGATGATCTGGCGAATCGCCCCCACAAAGGCTTCGGCCGGCTGGCCACCGCTGACAGCGTATTGATCGTTGAACACGATGGTCGGCACCGACGTCACGCCACGGGAGATCCACAACTGCTCCTGCTCGCGGACTTCTGCGGCGTATTCGTCGCTGGCGAGAATCTCGGCCGCGCGCTTGAGGTCCAGGCCGACGCTCTCGGCGATGATCGCCAGGGTGGCGTGGTCGGACGGGTCTTGGCCGTCGGTGAAATAGGCCTTGAACAACGCCTCCTTGAGGTTGTACTGCAAGCCTTCCAACCCAGCCCAATGCAGCAGGCGATGGGCGTCGAAGGTGTTGTAGATACGGCTCTGGCCGTCGGTACGAAAGGCAAAGCCCAGCTCGGCCCCCATGTCACGGATGCGCTCACGATTGGCCTGGGACTGTTCGGCGGTGGAACCGTATTTCTCGGTGATGTGCTCGACGATGTTCTGCCCCTCGGCGGGCATGTTCGGGTTCAGTTCGAACGGCTGGAAATGGATCTCGGCCTGCACCTCGCAGCCCAGTTGGTCGAGGGCTTCGGTCAGGCCACGCAGGCCGATGATGCACCAGGGGCAGGACACGTCGCTGACGAAATCGATTTTCAGGGGAGTACTCATGGTAGGCAACCTCGCTGGCATTCATGTGCCACAAAAGTTGCACGATACACCAATGTCACAACACCTTCGAAGGCTCGCCCAGGTCAATCTGCGCCCAATGTGCAGCATCTTCGCGATGGGCTTGCAGGTACGGTAGAACCGCCGTCAGCAGCGGCGCCTTGAACGCTTCCTGGAAACGATGGGCCATGCCGGGAATCAACTTCAATTGGCTGCCCTGGATATGCGCCGCCAGGTGCACGCCGTGCATTACCGGCAGCAATGGGTCAGCGGTGCCGTGGACCACCAGGGTCGGCACACGCAATTGGTTGAGCAGCGGCACGCGGCTCGGTTCGGCGAGGATCGCCATGATCTGGCGCTTCACGCCGTCCGGGTTGAACGCCCGGTCGTAGGACAGCGCCGCCTGGTGCAACAACGCCTGGCGATCATCCTTCACGTTTGGGCTGCCCAACGCCGCGAGCAAATCCGCCTGCTGCTCCAGCGCCACTTCACGATTCGGCGCGCTGCGTCGCGACAACAACTGCACCAGCGCCGCATTCGGGGCCGGCAAGCCTTCAGCGCCAGAGCTGGTCATGATCAGCGTTAGGCTTTCCACGCGCTGCGGCGCCATGGCTGCCAGGTGCTGGGCGATCATGCCGCCCATGCTCGCGCCCAGCACATGGAATTGGCGGATCTGCAACGCGTCCATCAAGCCCAGGGCATCGTCGGCCATGTCGGTCAGGGTGTAGGGCGCGGCCACCGGCAGGCCGAGCTTGTAGCGCAGCACTTCGAAGGTCAGGTTGGCGCTGGCCGGTGCCTGGCGCCAGGTGGACAGGCCAACGTCACGGTTGTCGTAGCGAATCACCCGGAAACCTTGCTGGCACAGGGCGACGACCACTTCATCCGGCCAGTGGATCAACTGCCCGCCCAGGCCCATCACCAGCAGCAATGCAGGATCGGACGCACGGCCGATGCTCTGGTAAGCGATGCTCACCTGAGCCAGGTCGACCGTTTGGGTCGGGACATTGACATCACATCGAGAAGCCGCAAAAGACGGCAGGCCGAATAGTAGAGCGGCCAGTAAAAACAACACGCGCATGAAAAACACCGAAACGCAGAACCCCAGTAGAGCGCGAGTCTGATGAAGTTTGTTCAAGCGCGCTGCCACACTTCCATGACAGTTTGATGAAGAGTGCCCGGTGGTCGTGGTCGACAGGCCCGCGAACATGAGACAAACTCACGCTATCGCAACTTGTCACAAACTATCCTCATGGAGAGCCCGTGCTCGAGATCCGTCACCTCAAGACCCTGCACGCCCTGCGCGAAGCCGACAGCCTGGTGGAAGCCGCCGAGCGCCTGCACCTGACGCAATCGGCGCTGTCCCACCAGTTCAAGGAGCTGGAAGAGCGCCTGGGCATGCCGTTGTTCGTGCGCAAGACCAAACCCGTGCGGTTCACCAGCGCCGGCCTGCGCCTGCTGCAACTGGCCGATGCCACCCTGCCCTTGCTGCGGGGTGCCGAGCGCGATATCGCGCGGTTGGTCGGCGGCACCGCCGGGCGCCTGCACATGGCGATCGAGTGCCACAGCTGCTTCCAATGGTTGATGCCGACCATCGACCAGTTCCGCGACGCCTGGCCCGAAGTCGAACTGGACCTGGCCTCGGGGTTTGCCTTCGCCCCCCTGCCGGCCCTGGCTCGCGGCGACCTGGACCTGGTGGTGACCTCTGACCCACTGGAACTGCCGGGCATTACCTATGTGCCGCTGTTCACTTACGAAGCGATGCTCGCCGTGGCCAACCAGCATGCGCTGGCGAACAAAGCCTACATCGTGCCGCAAGACCTGCTCACTGAAACCCTGATCACCTACCCGGTGGAACGTGACCGCCTGGACATCTTCACCCGCTTCCTGGAGCCGGCCGACGTGGAACCGGCCCAGGTGCGGACCTCGGAACTGACGGTGATGATGATGCAACTGGTGGCCAGCGGTCGTGGCGTGTGCGGCATGCCCCATTGGGCGCTGCATGAATACAGCTCGCGCGGTTACGTGAAGGCCAAGCGCCTGGGCGAGAAAGGGCTGTTTGCCACGTTGTATGCGGGGATTCGTGCAGACATGCTGGATGCGCCGTACATGCGCGACTTCCTGCTGACGGCCAAGGACACTTCGTTTTCCACGCTGGACGGGGTCAGCGCGGTGCGCTGAACCCCTCTCCCCTTCAGGCAGTGCTGGCCAGGGATTCGCGATAAAACGGCAGGATCAGGTCACGGGTCAACGGCGCCAGCGCCAGGCCGCCATCACCGGCCGGGTCAATCCAGCGCACCTCTTCGATTTCAGCGGCGGGGCTCACCGGTACATCAATGTGTACCTGGAACAACTCGGCTTGCACGGTGAAACCCGGCTCGTTGGCAGCCGGGGCCGAGAAGCGGCCGAGGTACACGGCCGCGCCGGGGTCAATCTGCAGGTTCAGTTCTTCGTACAGCTCACGGGCCAGGGCTTGGACAGGTTGCTCACCGGCGTCGATCTTGCCGCCGGGTTGCATGAAAGCCTGGGTGCCACGCTTGCGCACCAGCAGGGTTTGGCCGTCGCCGCCGATCAGCAGGGCCGCGGCGATTCGAATCGTAGTGGTCATGTACAGGCTGCCTCGAATGAAAGGGCCGCAAGGATCACAGAAAGCGCCTCAATCGGAAAGCAGCGCACCTTCTTCAGGGTCTTTGATAAACACGGTGTACTTGGCCCCTTCCATCGCTTCAAACGCAATCAGCTTGTCCACCAGCGGCAGGTTCAACACCTTGCCGGCGTTGAGCAGCAACATGCCGTTATCGGCATTGAGATTGCGCGCCAGCACCATGCCTTCGGCCAGTTCGCGGGTGGTCAGCGCCTTCACGCTCGGGTCGCCCAACGTCACGTCGCTGAGGAAGGCAGCGCACGCGTGGATAAAGTCCTCCAGCATGTCCGGGTCGTAGAGTTTGCCGGCATATTTGCGAATGAAGAGCAGCGCTTCATCGCTGTTCATCTGCCGCTCGAGGATCAAGCCCTTTTGTAACTCGATAAAGTCAACGGCCAGTTTCAACAACCGCGACCCCGAGGGGATCTGCTCGCCCTTGAGGTGGTCGGGGAAACCCGTGCCGTCCCAACGCTCCTGGTGATGGCGGATCAAGCGTGCCGCGTCCTTCATCGGCTCCAGGGTCATCAGCAACGACTCGCTCTGGGTCGGATAGGCCCGATAACGCTCGCGATCGGTACTGTGCAGCATGTCCGATGGCGCGACCATCATGCTGTCGCTCCAGCTCAACTTGCCAATGTTGTAGAGCGCGGCGGCCATGGCCAGGTCGCGGGCACTGGCTTCGTCGATCGCCTGGGCCTTGCAATACACCCGGATCAATTCGATCAACTGGCGATTGGTCTGCTTCTGCTTGGGTAAGCGCAGGTTGGCCAACAGCGAAAACACCTCGGTGCCGGTCACATAGCTGCGCTTGAGCTCGTCGTAGGCCAGGTCGAGCATGTCGGCGGTCTGTTGCAACTCGGCGGTGCGCGCCGCCACGCGTTTTTCCAGGGTGGCATTGAGCACTTTCAATTGTTCGTTCTGGTCGCGGCTCAGGCGCTCCAGGCGCTGGTGCTCGACGCACTGGCGCAGGGTCAACTGCAACTCATCGTCATTCCAGGGCTTGCTGATATAGCGATCGATCTGCCCATCGTTAATCGCCTTGACGATGGTGGGCAGGTCAGCGTAGCCCGTCAGCAGGATGCGACCGGTCGACGGGTACAACTGATGGACCCTGGCCAGCAGCTCGGCCCCATTCATGCCCGGCATGCGTGCATCGCTCATCACCAGGTCGATGGGATGGGCCGCCATGATGTCCAGGGCCTGGGCGCCGCTGCTGGCCAGCATGACCTCGTAGGGTTGACCGCGCAGGAGACGACGCAGGCTGTTGAGGATCGATTCTTCGTCGTCAACCAGCAGAATGGTGGGTTTATAGGGCGATGTCGTAGCGAGTTGTGCGTCCATGGCGACTCTGCCTTCGAATAAAACAAAATTGAGCGAACTTGAACCCTTATGTCACACCTTGACCCGTCACCGGGTGCCAGGTCGACTGGCGTTGCCTATCGTGCAGCAGGAACCGGGGTGATTTGACGCCAACTGGCCATCAAATTCAAGCGCGCTCGACTATGCTGTCACCGAAGGCCAACACTGTGCTTAAACGTAGTCTCAGGGAAGGGGTCGTTATGTCGTCGAGTCGTTTGCAGTTGGGGAGTGCGCCATGAGCCCAGATTCAGGACGGGCCAACCGTCGCATTCTGATCGTCGATGACTCGGCCTCGATCCATGAGGACTTCCGCAAGATCCTGTGTGCCGATCCAAACGGCGAGCCGTCCATGGACAGCCTCGAGGAAACCCTGTTCGGCACCGCGCCAGTGCTGCGCCAGGCCTTCGAGCTGGACTCCGCCTACCAGGGCCAGGAGGCGCTTGCCCTGGTCAACCAAGCCCTGGCGGCCCACGCCCCGTATGCCATGGTGTTCATCGACATGCGCATGCCGCCTGGCTGGGATGGCCTGCAAACCATTGAACAACTGTGGAACGTCGACCCCCACCTGCAAATTGCCCTGTGTACGGCTTATTCCGACTATTCCTTTGAAGCGATCGAAGCGCGGTTGAAGTACAACGACCAACTGTTGATCCTGAAAAAGCCGTTCGACCACCTGGAAATACGCCAGATGGCCAGCGCTCTCACCTGGAAATGGCAGCTCGCCCAGGACGTCGCACTCAAGGTCATTGGCCTGGAGCGCACCATTGAAGAACGGGTGCAGGAACTGCTGAAGGTGTCGCACCTGCTGCAATACGACGCGCTGACCGAGTTGCCCAACAGCACACTGCTGGGCGACCGATTGACCCAGGCCATTGCCCTCGGCAGGCGTCACGACACTCAACTGGCCGTCATCTTCATTGGCCTGGACCGGTTCAAGCGCATCAACAACGCCCTGGGTTATCCCGTGGGTGACGAGGTGCTCAAGCATGTCAGCCAAAGCCTGGTGGCAGCGGTGCGTGAGTCGGATTCGGTGTTCCGGTATGGCTCCGACGAGTTCGTCATCGTGCTCAACGATATTCAGCACCCTCGGCAAACCCAGCACGTCGCACAAAAATTGCTCAAGGCGATCAACATCACCCGGCATATCGCGAGCCATGACCTGAGCGTCACTGCGAGCCTGGGCATCAGTATTTATCCCAATGACAGCGGTACGGCGGTCGAGCTGATCAAGCACGCGGAAACCGCCATGCACGCCAGCAAGGAACATGGCCCGGACGACTTCAGGTTTTATACCGAGGACATGAACCTGCGCGCCCGGCACCAGCAAGACCTGGAAAGCGCGATGCACCAGGCGTTGGAACGCAACGAATTTGTGCTGCACTACCAACCCAAGCTGGATTTGACATCCGGCCGCATCGTCGGGGCCGAGGCACTCTTACGCTGGTTTCAACCGCAATCGGGTTGGATCGGCCCAGCCGATTTCATACCCGTTGCCGAAGACAGTGGCCTGATTATCCCCCTCACCCAATGGGTGTTGCGCCAAGCCTGCACGCAAGCACAGGCCTGGCGCTCGATGGGCCATCCCCTGTGCATCTCTGTGAACATCTCGGCCCTCGACTTCCGCCAGCGGGATTTTGTCGCTAACCTGGCCGCCATCCTCGAGCAAACCGGCCTGCCGCCCGCCCAGCTGGAGCTGGAGATCACCGAAAGCGTGCTGATGCAGAATGTCGACGACACCGTCGAAACCCTGCAGAAAATCAAGGCCATGGGGGTGCGCCTGGCGCTGGATGATTTCGGCACCGGTTACTGCAGCCTCAGCTACCTGCGCCGTTTCCCCATCGATGTGCTGAAGATCGATCAATCATTCGTGCACGGCTTGACTGTAAACAGCCGGGACAAACAGCTGATCAGCGCTATCATCGCCCTGGGCAAGAGCCTGGAGTTGAACATCATCGCCGAAGGGGTGGAAACCATCGAACAGTTGAATGTCCTCAAGGCGCTCCAATGTGAAGAGGGCCAGGGGTATCTGTTCAGCCAGGCCCTGCCCGCGAAGGACTTTGCCCAGTTGCTGCGGGTGGGTTGCGACTCGCTGATGCCCCGTCAATAGCCCCGTGCCTGCAAGGAGTGCTCGCTTGAGCGAAGTTCCAATTTACCGTCTTGGCCTCCTGCTCACGTTATGGATGGGCGCGGGAGCCCCGCTGGTGGCGGCGCCGCTGGACGAAGCGCTCAAACCGTTACCGCCGGTTCCGGAACTCGACCCGGCCAAGGTCGAACTGGGCCGCCAGTTGTTCAACGAGCCGCGCCTGTCGGTCAATAACACCCTGTCATGTGCCAGCTGTCATCGCCTGGAATCCGGTGGTGCCGACAACAAGCCGTTCTCCCTGGGCTTCGACGGTAAGCCCGTGGCGATCAACACCCCAACGGTGTTCAACGCCAGCCTGAACTTCAAGCAGTTCTGGAATGGCCGGGTGGACACGCTGGAGGCGCAGATCGAACAAGTGGTCATCAGCCCGGTGGAAATGGGCAACGACTGGAAAACCGTGGTGCAGAACCTCTCCGCCCTGCCCGCCTACCAGGCGGCGTTCAAAGGCGCGTATCCCGATGGCGTGACTGCAGCCAACGTGCAAAACGCCCTGGCCACCTATGAGCGAACCCTGCTCACCCCGAATTCGCGCTTTGACCAATACCTGCTGGGCAACACCGAGATCCTGACGATCCAGGAAAAGTACGGCTACCAGCGCTTCAAGGACTACGGCTGCATTGCCTGCCACCAGGGGATCAACATCGGCGGCAATATGTTCCAGAAGTTCGGTGTGATGGGCGACTACTTCAAGGCGCGCGGCAACCCTGTCGAGTCGGACCTGGGGCGCTACCTGTTGACCCAGGATGAAGAGGACCGTCACGTGTTCAAGGTGCCGAGCCTGCGCAATGTCGCGGTCACGGCCCCCTATTTCCACGACGCCTCGGCCAAGACCCTGGAGGAAGCCGTCGACGTGATGTTCAAGTACCAGTTGGGCCGTATCCCGTCCGCGGAGGATAAAGACCTGATCATCCAGTTTCTCAAGACACTGACCGGCGAATGGGCAGGTAAACCGCTATGAGCCGACCATCATGACCCTCTCCCGCCGCCGCGCCAGCCAATTGTTCCTGGGGTGCATGACGATGTTGCTGGCCTCGACACTGGTCTTTCTGTACATCAAGTCCTCCAACGACCAGGCCGCCTCCTACACCCAGTCACGCGACCTGATCCGCCAGTTGCAGCAACTCAACGCGCAGTGGGACAGCGAGGTGCTCAAGGCCAGGATCGCCATCACCCACAATTACGACCCGCTGGTGACGCCCCTCACAAAAATGACCCAGTTGTGGGCCGAGCTGGAAGCACATGACTCCTACCACGCCCCTGAAGACCTGCGCGCCTGGCAAGCCAGCCAACAAGCCTACCGGGAGGCGATCCAGGAAAAAGCCCGGCGGGTCGACCAGTTCAAATCCCACAATGCGGTGTTGCGTAACTCCCTGGCCTTCCTGCCGACGGCCGAAGACGATATCCAGGCGCAGTTCAACCAGGTGAACGGGCCCGCCAAACTGCAACTGCAAAGCGTGGCCACCGACACCTACGACTTGCTGCTCAGCAGCATGGAGTTCGCCCAGATCACCAGTGACGAGCGTGCCGCCGACATCCTCGTCGGCCTGGGCAAGCTGAACGTCAACAAAGAACTGTTGCCCAGCGCGTTCCAGGCCCCCGTGGACATTTTGAGCAATCACATCGAACTGATTCTGCGCGAGCAGCCGGTGGTCAATACCTTGCTCGAACAGATCGCCGCCATCCCGGTAGCCGAACGCCTGGATGAACTGACCACCCACCTCAATCAGGATCAACAGGCCGCCGACCGCATCGACCAGAAATACCATCGCTACCTGCTGGTGTTCTCGACCCTGCTGGTCGCCTTGTTGCTGTACCTGGCGATTCGACTGCTGCGCAGCGTCGCCGAGATAAACCGCGTCAATCGCGCCTTGCAGGCCGCCAACGAAACCCTGGAACAACGCGTCGAGCGGCGCACTCAACAGCTCAAGGATGCCCAGAGCGAGCTGATGGACAATGCCCGCCAGGCCGGCATGGCCGAGATCGCCACCAATGTGCTGCACAACGTCGGCAACGTGCTCAACAGCGTGAACATCTCCGCCGACCTGGTTGCCCGCAAACTGCGCAGCAGCAAGGCACAGGGCCTGGGCAAGGCCATGCAATTGATCAACGAGCACCAGGGTGACCTGGGCACCTTCCTCACCGAAGATGAAAAGGGCAAGCTGTTACCCGGCTACCTGAACCAACTGGTAAACGCCATTGCCGTTGAACAGCAAGGGCTTACGGACGAGCTGGCACAACTGAGCAAGAGCGTCGACCACATCAAGGACATCGTCTCCACCCAGCAATCCTATGCGGGCGCATCCAGCCTGCTGGAACCGCTGGATATCAGTGCCTTGATGGAAGATGCCTTGCGCATGAACGCAGGCGCCCTGAGCCGTCATAACGTCACGGTGATCAAGGAATACGCAGCCGTGCCGCAGATCCTGGGGGACAAACATCGCCTGTTGCTGATCATGGTCAACCTGATCAGCAACGCCAAGTACGCCATGGCCAACCTGAGCGACCGGCCACGCCGCATCACCCTGTCCGTCACGCCCGTGGATGGCGACACCTTGCAGATCAGCGTCAAGGACGACGGCGAAGGTATACCCGCAGAGAACATGACACGGATCTTCACCCACGGCTTTACCACCCGCAAGGAAGGCCACGGCTTCGGCTTGCACAGCTGTGCCCTGGCCGCCCTGGAAATGAACGGCCAGCTCAGCGCCCACAGCGATGGGCCGGGCCAAGGCGCTATATTCACCTTGAAGATTCCTCTTACCCGGCCGGAAGTCAGTCATGAACCAACCACCTAACCGGCGCATTTTGCTGATCGATGACACGCCGTCGATCCACGACGATTTTCGCAAGATCCTGACGCCACCGATCGAGACCAACCAGGTGCTCGATGAAATGGAGTCAGCCCTGTTCGGCGACAGTACCCAACCGGCCGCCCCGGCATTCGAGCTGGACTCGGCCTATGGCGGCGAAGAGGGACTGGCATTGCTCGTCACCGCCATGGCCAAGCAACGTCCCTATGCATTGGCCTTTGTCGATATGCGCATGCCCCAGGGCTGGGACGGTGCCAAGACGATCGAGGAGCTATGGAAAGTCGCCCCCGGCCTGCAAGTGGTGGTGTGCACGGCGTATTCGGATTATTCCTGGGAAGATTTGCTCGCCCGGCTGCAAGCCCATGACCGCCTGCTGATCCTGAAAAAACCCTTCGACAACATCGAAGTCCAGCAGATGGCCAACACCCTGACCAACAAATGGGACATGGCCCGCCGTGCCTCGCTGCAAAACAGCCACCTGGAACAATTGGTGGTGCAGCGCACCCGGGCGCTGACCCACGCCAGCGAGGCGCTGCAAATCGAAATCGACGAACGCAAACACCTGGAAAGCCAACTGGTGCAGTCGGAAAAGCTGGCGTCGCTTGGGCAACTGGCGGCGGGGGTCGCGCATGAGATCAATAACCCGGTGGGGTTTATCTCGTCCAACCTCAATACCCTCGACAGCTACTTCAGCCAACTGCAACAGATGCTGGGCGCTTACCGGCAGGCTGAGGAGATGATCGAATCGGGCGAGCAGCGTGATCAGCTCAAGGCTTTGCGCGAAAGCCTGGAGCTGGATTTTCTCAAGGAGGATATTCCGATCCTGATCCATGAATCCAAGGAAGGCATCAACCGCGTGGTGCAGATCGTCAGGGACCTGAAAAACTTTTCACGGGTGGACAACGACCAGACCTGGCAGTGGGCCAACCTGCAACAAGGCATCGACTCGACGCTGAACATCGTCGCCAGTGAACTCAAGTACAAGGCCGACGTGGTCAAGCACTACCAGCCCTTGCCGGACATCGAGTGCCTGGCCTCGCAGCTCAACCAGGTGGTGATGAACCTCGTGATCAATGCGGCCCAATCCATGGGGCCGGAGCGCGGCACCATCACCCTGAGCAACGGCGTGGAAGGCGACACCATCTGGCTGGAAGTCGCGGACAACGGCTGCGGGATTGCCCCGCAGGCCCTGCAAAAGATTTTCGACCCGTTCTTCACCACCAAGCCGGTGGGTGAAGGGACGGGGCTGGGGCTCTCGCTGTCGTATGGGATTGTGAAGAAACATCACGGGACTATTACGGTCAGCAGCGAAGTGGGCAAAGGCACCACCTTCCGGGTGGTGCTGCCCATTCGGCAGACGGCCTAGTCACCCCGCATGGCTCGGCTTTTTTTCGAGATCGATTGCAATCGGTTGTCCAGGCTTTCCCAACGGGAGCAAAATGCCGCACCGACCTGAAGAGTCCGAACCCAAGGTAACCGTATGAGCCTGTCGTTGCTAAGCCGTTACGCCTTCTTTGCCGTATGCGTCATTTTCACCCTCGCCAGCCTGCCTTTTATCGAATATGAATGGCTGTGGCCCATCACCATAGTCACCGGCATCCTCAGCCTGATCGGCCTGTTCGACCTGCTGCAAAGCCCCCACGCGGTGCGCCGCAACTACCCGATCCTGGGCAATATCCGATACCTGGTGGAGGCGATTCGCCCGGAAATCCGCCAGTACCTGCTGGAATCCGACAGCGACGCCCTGCCCTTCTCACGCGCCCAGCGCTCGCTGGTCTACTCACGGGCCAAGAATGAAACCGCCGACAAACCCTTCGGCACCCTGATCGATGTGTACCAGTCGGGCTTTGAGTTTATCGGCCACTCCATGCGTCCGGCGCCACTGAGCGACCCCAGCACCTTTCGCGTGATGGTCGGCGGCCCGCAATGCACGCAGCCCTATTCCGCGTCGGTGTTCAACATCTCGGCGATGAGCTTCGGCTCCCTGAGCGCCAACGCAATCCGCGCGCTCAACCAGGGCGCCAAGCTGGGCAATTTCGCCCATGACACCGGCGAAGGCAGCATCAGCCCCTATCACCGTGAAAACGGCGGTGACCTGACCTGGGAGCTGGGCAGCGGCTACTTCGGCTGCCGCACCAGTGACGGCCGCTTCGACCCAGAACGCTTCGCCGCACAGGCGCAGAACCCGCAAGTGCGCATGATCGAAGTCAAGATGAGCCAGGGTGCCAAGCCCGGCCATGGCGGCATCCTGCCCAAGCACAAAGTGACCCAGGAGATCGCCGAGACACGCGGCATCCTGATGGGCGAAGACTGCGTCTCGCCCTCGCGCCACAGCGCGTTCTCCACACCGATCGAGTTGATGCAGTTCATCGCCCAGTTACGCGAACTGTCCGGCGGCAAACCGGTGGGCTTCAAGTTCTGCCTGGGCCACCCGTGGGAATTCATGGGCATCGCCAAGGCCATGCTGGAGACCGGCATCCTCCCGGACTTTATCGTGGTCGACGGCAAGGAAGGCGGTACCGGCGCCGCCCCGGTGGAGTTCACCGACCATATCGGCGTGCCGCTGCGCGATGGCTTGCTGTTCGTACACAACACCCTGGTGGGCCTGAACCTACGCGACAAGATCAAGCTGGGCGCCAGCGGCAAGATCGTCAGCGCATTCGATATTGCCAGCGTCCTGGCCATCGGGGCCGACTGGGCCAACTCGGCGCGAGGCTTCATGTTCGCCATCGGCTGTATCCAGTCGCAAAGTTGCCACACCAATAAATGCCCGACCGGCGTCGCCACCCAAGACCCACTGCGCCAACGCGCCCTGGTGGTGCCGGACAAGGCCCAGCGCGTATTCAACTTCCACCGCAACACCCTCAAGGCCCTCGCCGAAATGCTCGCTGCCGCGGGTTTGGACCATCCGTCGCAGCTGTCAGCCAAGCACTTGGTGCGACGCATGTCGGCCACCGAGATCAAGCTGTTCTCGCAGTTGCATGTGTTCCTCAAGCCGGGTGAGTTGCTGACTGGGGAAGTGAACGGCGAGTTCTATTCGCGCATGTGGCAGATGGCGCGGGCGGATAGTTTTGAGCCGCATGAAGTGGTGGCGGCGTAAGCGTGATCGACCAGCATGCTCCCGGCTCATTGATAACTGTCATCAGCCGGGACGGCCTTCATCACGATGTACCCGTTATGCCCCTGGACATAAAGACTATAGAACTTGTTAGAGCTGATCATTTGTGCGGCCTTTGCCCCCCCAGACAACTCAAATGCCTCCTCGTCCATTGAGGAGATATTCGTCACCCCCCCGATACGAGGGAGCATTTCCGACAGAAGAAAAAAATCAATATTCACGACATATCGCAAGGCCGGCACTAGGGCGGTAGCACCATCGCTGCCCACTAGCCATCCCTGTGTCGAATGGTTGATCAGGTAAAAGTGTTGGATGTCACTTAATGCTCGGTTCGAAAAAATTTCGTAGCTCAGACTTTGCCCGATGCTGGCCGACAAATCTCTCTCCAGGCTCAGCACCCGCCCATGCATATATGAAAACGACAACATGGCAATCACCGGGAGGAGCAACAGGCAACCCAACCATCTATGGATAGGAACCAACACCTGATACGCCAAATACAACAACATGACTAAAGCCGGTGAAAAACCCATCAACAGCCTCGCGCCATCATTAAAAAAGCTGAATGCCAGCGACAAGCCTGGAATCGATATCAACATAACGGGAACGGTGGTCAGGCACCCCATCGCTACCAGTGCCCGCGCCGTCAGTCCCGCAGGCACAAGCATCACTCTGTAAATCACCAGCACCAGGCCCAATCCGGCAAGGGTTAACAGCGATACGCAAAGCCAGGCATTGCCCTCGTTGTATAACAATAAGACGTGCTGCGCCGTCAGTTGGAGATCCGACAATAGCTTCTGGCCCCATCCGTCGCTGAAGTCGCGCAAACCTCGGCGGTCGTTATTCATAAATTGATGAGCGCTCGCCAGATACATCGCCCCCCCTAACAGCAAATGCAGCCCCTTATCTCGAACCAGCCTTGCAACCTGATGAGGCGACTGTTTCTCATAGGCTGCGCGTATGAGTTCAACGCAACACAGCCCTACATAGACATTGATCACCATCTGATAAAGGCTAAGCCCAATGCCAACGAACACCCCGCATACCAACAAGCGCCCCCACCACGACGGATGGGTAAAGCAAATTGCGTAAATGATTGCTACCACTGCCAGACTCATGGCCGGGCCGTCGTATTGATAGGAAAGGTTTTGCAGGAAGAAGGGGCTGTACCACAGAGGCAACACCACCAGGCAAGACACAACAGTCGGTCGTGAAAAGTAATGCGTCGTCAGGGACCGCAATGCGAACGTCATGCTTGTGACCGCAATCAGCAGAGGCAAGGGAAACATGTTCGGTGCGCCATGGGTAAACGATAGCCCTTGGTAAAACAACTCCATCAGGACGCGCCCCTCAGCCTTCCACCCCATACCTGCTTCTTGCGCCCTCCAGTTGTCATCAATGTAAAAGTAATCGGCGAGTATCAGCGGATAGACGAAAAGAAAAGTCGCTGCAAAGAAGAACAGCCACATTTTTCGCGCAGACAGCGGTTGCGTCAGGTACTCCATCACACGCGCTCCTTCTCGTTAGACGTCGTTGATGCGACAACATCTTTGATCACATACCTCGGCCGATGCTTGGCCTCCATATAAATGCGCCCCACATACTCGCCCAATATCCCAATCCCAATCAGCTGCACGCCGCCCAAAAACAAGATCGCCGTCATCAACGACGGGTACCCCGGCACCGCATTGCCGAACAGCACTTTGTCGAGCACCAGGTACCCGGCATACACCAATGCCAGCAGCGAAATACAGCCACCGATATAGCTCCATAACCGCAGGGGCAAGGTGCTGAACGAGGTGATGCCGTCCAGCGCGAGGTTCCACAGTTTCCAGGCGTTGAACTTGCTCTGGCCAACCACACGCGGGGCGCGGTCGTATTCGACGATGGCCACGTTAAAACCGGCCCAGGACAACACGCCTTTCATGAACAACTGCTGTTCGGGCAGGGCCTTGATCACGTCCACGACCTTGCGGTCCATCAACCGGAAGTCGCCGACGTTTTCCTCGATGTGGGGGTAAGCGATGCGGTTGAGCAGGTGATAGAACAGCGATGCACTGTGACGCTTGAGGTAGCTGTCAGCGGAACGGTCCCGGCGCTTGGCCAGCACCACATCCGCGCCTTTCTGCCATTCGGCCAGCAGTTGCGGGATCACTTCGACCGGGTCTTGCAGGTCGACATCCATGGGGATGACGGCGTCCCCCCTGGCATGTTCAAGCCCGGCGAACAGTGCTGCTTCCTTGCCGAAGTTACGCGATAAATTGATCAACACCACGTCGTGGTCGACCAAGGCGATCGCCCGGGTGTTTTCGGCGGTGCGATCGGTGCTGCCGTCGTTGATAAATACGATCTCGACCGTGTAATCGCGCAATGCGGGCTCTTGTCGAACAGCCTGGTAAAACACTTTCACCGCCTGCTCTTCATTAAACAGCGGCACCACCAGAGAGAGTTTCATTGCCCACGCTCACGAAACACCACCCACTTCGACAGCAGGAAACCGCACACCAGGCTCACCAGCGAGAACGCCACCACCGTGACCAGCCCCGGCAGGCGCCAGCGATCGGCAAACCAACCCACGGCCAGGCTCACCCCTCCCATGCACAGCATGAACAGTGCATAACGCGGCAGCGACACCGGCATGGCAAAGGTGTAAATCGCATTCAGATAGAAGGAGAAGGACGCAGCGGCGCAAAACGCGAAAAAGTTGCTCGCAGCCTGATTGAGTTCAAACGCCACCCTGAAGACAAAAAACAGCTGCCAATGGATCACCGTATTGGCGATACCAATTGCCGTATAGCGGGAGAATCCCTTCCACAGTCTGGTCATACCGTTGCCCTGTCGCGTCCCGTTCCAGCAGGCCACGGCAAACGCGATACGTCTACTGTCAGACTTAACAGGTAGCCCACCCGTAGACTTGAGACATCCGGAAATACCCAGCCTTTGCAATTGCTTACAAATACCGCCAACCTGCGCCCGCCCGACGTGCGGCGTACGACAACTCCCGCCTGCACCGGTCATTACTAAACCTATTGTTCAAGAGCCCGCTGCCATGCTGAACGGACGCGACCCGCGCATCGATTTTTTTCGGGGCCTGGCGTTGATCTTCATTTTCTGGGATCACGTCCCCCACAACCCCCTCGGCCAGATCACCCTGCGCAACATCGGTTTCAGCGATGCGGCGGAGGTGTTTGTGTTCCTTGCCGGTTATGCCGCCGTGCTGGCCTACGGCAAGATCATGAAACGTGATGGCTACTGGATTGCCTCACTGAAAATCCTGCGCCGCGCCTGGGTGCTGTACGTGGTGCATATCTTCTTGCTGGCGATGCTGATGGGCATCGTATTCTTCGCCAACAGCCATGTGGAGACCCGCGACCTGGTCGAAGAAATGGGCCTGACGCACTTCGTCACCCACCCGCAGCAAGCCCTCACCGATGAACTGTTGCTGCGCTTCAAGCCCAACCTGATGGACCCGCTGCCGCTGTATATCGTGTTGCTGGCGGGCCTTCCGCTGATACTGCCGCTGCTGCTACGCAAGACCTGGGCCGTGGTGGCGGTGTCGCTGGTGGTGTACCTGCTGGCGCCCCATCTGGGCTGGAACCTGTCGGCGATTGCCGACGGTGTGTGGTACTTCAACCCGGTCACCTGGCAGTTGTTGTTTGTGCTGGGCGGGGCCGCGGCGATCCACGCGCAACAGCCACGCCCGCAGGACACTCGGCCGCTGCTGCGCCAGCCGTTGTTCGTCGCGGCAGCGATCTATACGCTGGCCGCCGGCGTCATCACGCTCGGCTGGCGCTGGCCCGAGGTCCACGACGCCTTGATGCCGTCGACCTTGAGCGACCTGCTGTACCCGATCAGCAAGACAGACCTGTCGCCGGTCCGTCTGCTGCACTTCCTGGCGCTGGCCTATGTCACCGCCAAACTTCTGCCAGGCGGCGCCTGGACACAAAACTGGCTGGCACAGCAAACCTGCCGGATGGGGCGTTATTCGCTGGAAGTGTTCTGCCTCGGCGTACTGCTGGCGCCATTGGCCGATATGGTCAACGCCCTGGCCGGCGATGCCTTTGCCATGCAGATATTTACCGCGTGGGCAGGTGCCACGTTAATGGCGCTGCTGGCGGCCTGGCTGGAGTTCAACAAGCGCCTGGACACCTCATTGCAATCTCGGCACGCCACGCCTGCGCCCCTGCTTAAATAGTTAGTCCCGGCAGCCCCCTTAGCGGTGCTTCCATGCCCCTTCCACTTATTGTGAAAGGTTCTGGCACATGTCGACTTACCCACTGCTCAATGGCTTATCCGGAAATCTGCAGTCCAGCGTTTCCTGGTCACAGCAACAAGCCCTTGAGCAGATCCAGCACAATGTGATTCAAGCCATGAGCAGCTTGACCCCACAGGAAAAAGCTCGCTACGCCGCCTTGCAACGCGATGCTCTCAAAGCACTGGTTGCGCTGGAAGAAGCGCAACAATCCCATACCCGTGGGTTCAAGACCGAAGGCCTTGCACAACTGCGTGAAAAACTCGGCGGACGCGATCCCGAGCAATACACCCTTTTCACCCTGTACAAAGAAAAGCGAGAGCAGCCGTTTCCCTGGGACCCACCACAGCGGCAACTCAGCCCCAAGGACGAGCTCCACAAAAGACACCGCCGGCGACGGGCACAAAACGACTTCCACTACATCGATCACCTCAAACACATGTCGCTGTGGGAGGCCGCTTGCCTCAACTATGGCTTCACCCACTCCATCCCCGGGGACTCGGGTTTCAGCCTGGTGGAGGCCAGCTACATCGTCGGGCCGGACAATGACAGAACCCTGAGTGTACTCACGTTTATCGAGGCCACCCGCGAACTGGACCTGGGCGGCCAGTTGCGCGACAAAACCCGTACCGCCATGGCCAATAACGGCCCAATGCGCCCACTGTTCGAGGATTCAGCCAAGGCCAGCCTGCTGTTTGACTTGATCGAAGCCTATCGCAACCGAGCTACCACCGGCGTCACCCTGGACCTCTACAACCGACTGAACGCCGCCATCAACGGCAGCGGCCCACAGTTGCCGTTCGATACCCTGAACCTGAGTTCCGGTATCACCCCCGTGATCTCGGTGCCCTTCGTTCCCTGGGACACCTGCATCCCCGTGCCCTTACTGCTGATCCGGGTGGCCAGCCTTGGCGTGTTGTCCTACTTCCCCTTTCGTCCCGGCGGGGCGTTGCAGTACCACGACGACGCCCAGACCGCCGAACGTGCGTTTCGCGCACAACTGCTGGAAAGCCACGCGAAGAAAGACCTGGGCTGGTTCTCCCGGCAATTGCCCTTGATCGGGCTCTCCGTGTTCAAATCGCTCATCGACAAAGAGCAACATCTGAAGGGGGCCGGCTGGTTAAGCGGGTACATTTACGAGGGTTTTCACCTGGCCTTCGCGCAAAAAAACCTCAACGACATACGCTTCAACACCGACATCAAGTCCGGTCGTGAAATCACCTTGGTCCAGGCCTATGCCTATCGGCAGATCCAGCACTTTCAGGCAAACCTGGACACCCTGGCAGAAACCCGCGCCGAAAAAGACTGGCAGGCGCTCAAGGACGCCGCAGCCGCCATCGCCGGTGAAGTGCTGCAACTGCTGCTCACACCGCTGCCTGGCGGTGTCACTGGGATGAACCGGGTGATGCAACTCACCGCCATGGGCAGCCTGACCTACAGCGTCGCTCAAGGTGTAAATGAATTGGCCAAGGGCGAGGCCAGCGGATTTGCCTCGGCGCTGGCCGATGTTTCGGACCTGGCGATCAGCGGCAAGTTGATCTCGACCGCCGGAAGAGTTCACCGCCTTCGCATGCGCCAGTACCTGGAAAAACTTGGCAACCCGCACAGGATAACCCGCGCCGACGGCACTCATGCCCTGTGGAAGCCGGACGCCCTTCCCTATGCCCACCGCAACCAACGCCTGGTCAACGGCATCGCCGCCAATGTCATGGGCATTTACACGCTCAATGATCACCACTACGCCAAACTGCGCCAGGGCGAAATGGACGTACTGGTCGAAGTCAAATTTGACGAGGTGCACAAACGCTATGTGCTCACCCACGCCAAAGACGGCTACACCCCACCGATTGTCTTCGAACCTGCGACCCAGGCCTGGACATTCGATCTGCACAACGTCCATACCCTGTCCAACGTCGAGTTACTGCAACGCATGCTGCCCAACGGCTCGTCAACCCTCGCCCCCATAGCCCTTGAACACCTGCTGCGCAGCACCGCCACCACTCGCGCCTCGCTGGACAAGGTCTGGCACGCCCAGGCAGCGCCGCTGAACCTGATCGAAGGGGTCAGACGCCTACAGGTCGACCAGGTCATCCAGCGAATCATCGATGACTTCCCCCAGCCCGGCCAAATGCCGGCCCATGCCGACAGCACGGTGTTTTGCCTGCTGACGCAACTCAGCGGGTGGCCGACCGACACGCGGCTCAACATCCACGACGCACAGGGATCGCTGATAGAGACCTACGGCAAAACCGAGCAAGCCCCACCCCGACCGCATGCGATCAACCTCAAGCGTCGCGACGACGGCAGCTACATAGCCCTCGACGACAAGGGCAGCGGCCCCGAAGGTAACGAACACCTGCTCCAACTCATCCTTCGCCAGCAACCGCGAGACTCGACCCTGGGTAAAGACGGCCAACCCAACGCCTCCGAGGAGGATCGAATCAACGCCGTGCGCCAACAGGTGGCGGCATTGGCAAGCAGCAACAGACTTACGCTGTTCTCGGCGCTGTTCGATTACTGGGGGGTTGAAAAAGGCGAGCTTGTTGCCGCGCCAGAGGCCAGGCGTTTTCTGCCCGTCAAGGTGTCACCTGCCTTGGTCACCGTCACACCCTTGCTGAAAAAGCTGCGCGACCTGAATCCGCCCATGAGCGCCGCCAACCTGGAACGAATACTCGCCGCACAGCCGTTGACGGCCCGCCAGCAGCAGGCTTTCCTCGCGGGAGGGACACTGCCCATTGCGTTGGTTGAAGTGATCGATCATCACCGTACCGCCTTGCGCATCGACTCGGTGATCGACGGCCTGTACAACCCGCGCGCCTTCAATACCGACACCGACCTGTGGGCCAGGGAGATCGCCGGCACACTGATCCGCAACACCCTCAAGCGGCCCTTCCTGGTCACTGATGTCGCCCAGGGGCAAACCTTCGAGCCCAGTGGGCCAGACGACCTCACCGTGAACCTGCGTTGGTATCCCGGCGGGCGCTACCAGGCCTACGACATTCGCAACGGGGGCGAGATCCCGACCTCACCCGACCACGACAGCTTCTACCTGGCCATCGCCTCGGTGCTGCATCCCCATGAACGAGAACGGTTGGGCATGAACAGCGTCACCGATGCCACGGGTTTGCGAAAAACCCTGGGGGATACCATGAGTGCCCGACGCAACCCAGAAGGGTTTATCAGCCTGGTCAATGGCTCGCTGGCGCAATACGAACACAACCGGATGCTGCCAGCGAACGTCAAACCCAGCGCCAACGGTCTGGTCAATGTCGAGGGCAAACTGTACCTGCCGCTGTCCGGCAGCCTTTACCCCGTCCAATTCGATAAAAATATCTACCAGTGGCGCCTGAAACACCCCAACAAAATTGGCGTCGACACGCCGACACTGGAACACAACGGCCAGGGCGCCTGGCGACTGGCCAGCGACAACCCCATGACCTGGGACAAACACCAACTGTTCCACCGCCTGGGGCACCAGAACTACGCGTTCCCCCAAGAACAGGCCAATCAAATCCTCGCCCTTACCGACACGCCGGAACATGTCCTGCGCCAGGTTCACCGCGCCGGCCATCCAGCACCGCCGTTACTGGCCGACAGCTGCAAACGTTTCAAGATCGAACAACAGATCCAGCACTTCATCGATGCGCTGCAGGCGGACCCCAACAGCAAGGATGCCAACCCGGAGCTGCAACTACTGGTGATTTCCGGGTTACCGGGGTGGCCGGACAACCACCGGCTGCAAATCATCAGCCCTCGGAACGAGGTGCGCTACCAGCACCCGAACATTGAGGGACCGAATGTCGAGACGATCCTCGTGACCGAACACAACTACAAGGAAGCCCGTCTGCTGAACGAACTCACCCAGCACGATACGGTGATCAAGGCCCTGCTGGGGGAGTTACCCACAACGCCGGCGGAACGCTTGTTCAAGCTGGTGAAAACAGTCGTCGAGTTTGTACAGAAAGACCGAAGCCATATCTTCAACTCGCTTTACCAAGAAAGTGAACACAGGCCCCCCAACGCGCTGCGAGAACAGTTCATAGCCAAGCACGCGCACCTACCCGGCAGCGTTGTCGACGGCATCCTGGGCCACGCCACGCCCCGCGAGCTCAAACAGTTGCAAGCACACGGCAAAGTGAGCCTGCGCCTGAATGAACAAGCCCGGCTGAGCGCGGTTGAAATACGTCTGAACCGGGCCTTCGAAGGCTTGTACCTGGACGGCCTGCTCAACCCGGACAGCGACAAGATCACCCTGCACCTGCTCAAGTCCGTACCCGGCTGGCCCGCCAACCTGCGCATCGAGGTACGCGACAGGCACTTCAACGGCCCCAGCATCGAAAGTGCCGGAGACCCGACGGGAGCGAACTCAAAAGTACTGATCAAAAAAGGCGCGGTCTACCAGGCCTACACCCCTCAGGGAACGGCACTGGCCTCTCCCGTCGGCAGCGGCAGCAACCTGTTGCCAGCCATCGTCCAGACCCTGAACCTGAGCGAACGCACGTCGCTGGGCATCACCGATGAATTGGACCTCGCACCGCTCCAGGAACACATCGCCAACCTGGCGTTGTCCCAGCGCGTGCAGATAAAAAGCCTGCTTGACCTGCCCCACCTGCAACCCTGGCTGCAACCTGCCATGGGCCTGGATCGCTCGTTCCTGGCCTACCCCGTGTGGAGCTGGCTCTGGCCGTTTGGTGAACGTGCGCCGGACCTGGTAGCCAGGGTCCAGGACCTCTACCCCCGGTTTGACGCCAGCGCCGCCAACGCCCTGTTACGCAACCTGGGCATGAGTGAACCCGATATCCTGATCGAGCTCGATCGCCGCCGGGCCGAGTTCCGCGCCATGGACATCGAGCTGACCCGCTGGAGCGACACGCCCCAAGCCGTGGATGCCGCAGAGACAGACCCGCTGGGCATGAACCTGGGCCGGCGCCGCCACATCGCCCATCAATTGCGTCGAGCCTGGAGAGGTGATGAACCCCTACGTTATGTAGAGCACCTGATGCATACCACTTCGCTGCAATTGCACCTCGACGGAAACAACCTGCCCCCCGCGACCTTTCTCACCGGAACGACCGGTTTCAATCATATTCAACACCTGAGAATCTCAGGGGACAGCTTTCCCGTCACCGGCCATGCGTTTCTTGCCAGGTTTGCCGGGTTGCGTTATTTGCATATCGATTGTGGGTTGGCCGAACTGCCCACCTCGATCACCGACATGGCCCACCTCACCCACCTGAACCTGAATGACAACGACATCCGTTTAACCGAAGAGTCCGTCGCCCGCCTGGGAAGCATGGTCAACCTGGAAAGCCTCGACCTGAGCTTCAACCCCTTGGGCATACCCCCCGACATCACACAGATACCCCGGCTCACCAGCCTGATCCTACGGGGAACCGGTATCAACCAATGGCCCGCAGGGGCCGCGGAACATGACCAGTTGCTGAACCTGGATGTGCGAGACAACCAGATCACCAGCATCCCCGAAGCCGCGTTTACCCACCCGAGGGCGCGACAGCGCAACCACTACACCGATCTTGTGGGCAACCCCCTTTCAGCGCCAACCCGACAGCGTATTGCACAATTCAATACCCAGTCGGGCGCGAGCATGCAGGGCGCGTTAGCGGACGCCACTGCCGTACCGCCGGCGATCACCCCGTGGCTCGACACCCTTAATCCAGTCCAGCAAGGCGCGGCAACAGACCTGTGGGCAGCGCTGCACGACCACCAAGGCGCACGGCCGGATGATGTGTTCAGTGTGCTGGCTGATCTGACCCAATCGCTCGACTACAAACAAGGCGGGCAGGTCAAAAAAGACCTGACCACGCGGGTCTGGCGGCTACTCAATGCACTGGGGGAATCCACCGAGCTTCGCGAGACGGTGTTCCTCAACACCTACGCCGCAGGCACATGTGGTGACGGCGCCATCCTGGCCTTCAGCAACATGGAACTCGAATACCGCATTCACCAGACCCTTTCCCGATACGACAAGATCCGTATCGACCAGGAGCTGCTGGGCCTGGCCAAACAAGTTTATTTCCTGAACCACTTGGATCAGCTCGCCGACGCCCACATTGGCCGACTGAATCAAGCATTGCCCAACCATCCCGAGCGTACCCTGCCAGACGCAGCCGAAATCATTCTGTTCTATCGGGTCAGCCTACGGACCGAATTCAACCTGCCCATTTATTCCGACCAAATGTTGTACAGCGTGGAGGCGTATGGGGTGGGTGACGCTGATGTGATCGCGGCCCGACAAGCGCTGCACGCGTTGGACACGCCGACCTTGCTGTTGGAGTCGTACAAAACCCGCGACTTCTGGCTCAAATACCTGGAGCGTCGGTTTCCCGAGCCGTTCCTGACGATCAAAAACGTCATCCAGTACAAAACCGAGCTATTGAACAGGGAGGTGCCCGACAAAAGTTCGGATGAATACTTGGAGAGACGTCAAGCGTTGATTGACCTGGAGAAGGCCGAGCGCCAACGCTTGATACGGCAGTTGACCGAAGCGGCGGTTCACGCGATGCGGCGTCCATAAGCGAGGGAACGTCGACAAAGGCTGGAGCGACAGGCTCGCTCCAGCCACTCATTCACGGCTAAACCGATTGCACCTCACCCTGTGCCGTTTGTGTGGGCTGCAATTTGAACACGTAGAACAGCACCGTCAGCAGCACCAGGAACACCGGGCCTACGTACAGCGCTATACGGGTGTCGGGGAAGTACGCCATCAAGCCCACGACCAGCACCAGGAATGCCAGCGCCAGGTACGAACTGACCGGGTACAGCCACATGCGGTACTTGAGGCCGGCGCGTTCGGCCGGGCTCAAGCCCTGGCGGAACCTGAGTTGCGCCAGCAGGATCATTACCCAGGTCCAGATCGCGCCGAAGGTGGCAATCGACGTGACCCAGACAAAGACTTTTTCCGGCACCAGGTAGTTGAGCAACACGCCCAGCAGCAACGCGAAAATCGACAGCAGCAACGCCTTGCGCGGTACGCCGTTACGCGAAGTGGTGCCGAAAGCTGCCGGCGCCTGGCCATTTTGCGCCAGGCTGTAGAGCATGCGCCCGGTACTGAAGATGCCGCCGTTGCAGGAAGACAGCGCCGCAGTGATCACCACGAAGTTAATGATCCCCGCAGCGGTTTTGATGCCCAGGCGCTCGAAGGTCATCACGAACGGGCTGCCCTGGGTGCCGATTTCGTTCCATGGGTAGATCGACAGGATCACGAACAACGCGCCGACATAGAACAACAGGATGCGCCAGAACACCGAGCCGATAGCGTTCGGAATGGTCTTTTGCGGGTTCTTCGCTTCACCGGCGGTGAGGCCAATCATCTCCACGCCCAGGTAGGCGAACATCACCATTTGCAGGGACATCAACACGCCCTGCACACCGTTGGGCAGGAAGCCGCCATGGGCCCACAGGTTGGAAATGCCCAGCGCGACGCCGTCATTGCCAAAGCCGAACGCAATGATGCCAACACCGCCGATCACCATGGCAATAATCGTGACGATCTTGATCAGGGCGAACCAGAACTCGAACTCACCGAATGCCTTGACCGCGATCAGGTTGATGGTGCCCATGCTGATCAACGCCGCCAGGGCCCAGATCCAGCGCGGTACATCGGGGAACCACACGCCCATGTACACCGCCACGGCGGTGATTTCCGCGACACAGGTCACCAGCCACAGGAACCAGTAGTTCCAGCCCGTGAGAAAACCCGCCAACGGGCCGAGGTAGTCCTGGGCGTAACGGCTGAACGAACCGGCGACGGGATTGTGCACCGCCATTTCGCCGAGGGCGCGCATGATCACCAGGATCGCCAGGCCACCGATGATGTAGGAGAGCATGATCGCCGGGCCGGCCATTTCAATGGCCTTGGCCGAGCCAAGGAACAGGCCGACGCCAATACAGGCGCCGAGGGCCATCAGGCGAATATGCCGTTCGCCCAGTTCACGTTTCAGCGGGCCGCCCTGAGCGGTCTCGCCATGGGGCAGGTGATTGCCAACTGGCATAGGGGTACAACCTCGTCTTGTTATTGGATTAAACCACCGACGCTCGACGCCACAGCGGGTCTGCCATGACGCCCTCACACCGGGCTCGCCTCATGGGCCAGTCCGTCTGGCGGGGCCAGATCAGCGGGGGTGCAGTATAAAAAGCTCAACCCAGGGTTTTTCACTCAATAAACGGCAAGATTCAGCGGGAACTCTCGGTAAAACCGCCTTTTGCGGAGGAGCATTACCTGCAAAGCGTAGGAATTGTCGTCATTTAGCGGTGCCGAGTATTGCACAACAATGGTGCAGCGTCATGCCCCTACCTAGGCCGTATATACCCCACCGAAGGCTCTGTTCCGAGCCTTACAGCCGATCACACTGAAAACACCGAAGCCGACCACAGGTACTGCGGAACCTTCGCGATATCCGACTTGGCGGCGCCCCTTCACGATGGCTGTTCACGATTGCCAGGAAGGCTCCCATGCAAGACACCCTCGATGAACTCAGGCAAGGCCAGGTGCTTCGCCAGGCCGCTGATCGTCAATTGATGACCGCATTGATCAGGCACCTGAAGACTGCCCACACCGCCGGCGTGGAGGTTCCAGAACACTCATCACTGGGCTGCTGGCTGCAGCTGCACCGCCAGGCACTCGAGCGCCCGAACGTGCGTGCACGCCTGCCACTGGACCTGGACCTGGCCAGCCTGGACGTGGAACCGCACGCCACGCAGTTGAAACTACCGGTGCAACGGGTGCTGAATTTTTATGGCTATCCTCACCCCCGGCATCGCGGGCAACTGAGGGTGATCACCCAGGCCCTGGATCAACTGAATACCTTCGCCACCTCCACGTCGGGCCTCAATGACCAGCTCGAGCGACTGGATCAGGACCTGCACCAGATCGCCGACAGCCTGGAGAACTTACTCGACGAAGACGATTTCAGCCTGTTTTCCTCCTATAAGACCTACCTCAAGCTCGACTCCGGCTCATTCTGGGCTAGCACCCAGCAAACGGGCGCAGCGTTACTGGCCGCCCTCACCACTCACCCCGCGTTCCTGGCCCTTGATCCGGTACAGGGCCTGCAACCCGGCGCGTATGCATTCGATCCTGCCACGCGATGCCTCAGTGGCAGGAACGCCTGGGGCACACCGGTGGATATCGGCATCGCACACTTGCTGCCATTGCCCGAGGAAGCCCGCCTGCAGCCACTGGTCGAGGTCGCCGAACAGCTCGGCACCTTCGTCCACCAAAGCGGGTTATTCAGCCTCGCCCAACTCCTGGGGTGCCATGACCTGCCGGTGCCCGACACCCCCGAAGAAGCTCGCGCGCTGGTCGCGACGCTGCGCCAGTCAACGCCACTGACGTTACCGCCGGTCAGCGACCTCGCCGGCTCCGATCTCGCGCTGATGCAGCACCTGCACTGGCTGGCCCTGGACCAGGACCGCGACATCATGGCCGAGGGTTTGAGCGCCCTGATCAAAGACAAACCCAACGCCACCATCCTCGATACTGCCCGCGTGATACTCACGCCCGCCTCGAACTCCGGCGCGCTTCACGGCGGCGCCATGCGCCACCCGGCCATCACGGTCCGTGCCGCCTGTGGCCCCTTCACACTCAAACAGCTGTTGCAGCATCATCAACTCGACCTGCCGGACACGGTCGGCGACGCCCAGGACACGCTGCAAAACCTGAAAATGAACCTGCCCCGGCGCCCCCCCTACGGCGACTACCACACGCTGCTCAGCCCTACGGCCCGCTCCCCGATAGGGCTGGGGAGCGAAGCACGAAAGACGATGGTTGAGACCGTCAATCGCGGGCGACCGGACAACGCCCCACGCCTGCTCGACAGGTTGTGCGACGCGCTGCTGCGCGACAAAAGTGCTGACGATGTGCGCCGCCAGGCCGACCACCTGCTCACACAACTGCTGGGCCTTGAACCCACGCGCCAGTTGGGCCAGCAATTGATCGAGGCACTGCACTGGTACGGGCAACACCCCGACGAACCGACCAACCAGACAAGCCTTGGCCTGCTGGTGCTGAGCGCGTTGATCCTCGACCTGGATCCCGCGGCCGGCGAAGGCAGTTACACCCTGGCCGGCTTCAACCTGGCCGCCGGCACACACTGGGGTCAATCCCATGCCGACCTGCGCCTGGGCCTGGAGTTGCACCTGGTGCGAGCCTGCAAGGTCTCGACCGCCGCCGCACCACTGGCGGCCCACCTGTTGCTGGCCGGCGGCGCGCCGGAATTCCTGGTGCAGGCACTGCCCGCGACCTTGTGCTATCGCACGTCGATCACTTGGATGACCTTCAAACAAGGGGTCATGATGGCGCAGGCCATGGCGCCCGGATCCGCGCCGCACATGACCTACGACGACATGATCACCCTGGCGTCCCAGCCGCCCGCAACCTTCCAGCAACAACGGTGGCGCGAATACACCGCCACCAGCACGTTGCTCGATTGGGCCATCGCCCAGGGCGAACTGCCCGAGCGTGAGAACGGGCACTACCAGGTGGACGAAATCAACACGCTGAAGCGCCGCCTCACGCAGCGCCTGCACGCCTTGAAAAAAGCCCTGATCACCTTCGCCAGCGAAGTCCCCAGCCGCCGTAGCATCGCCCTGGCCGACCTTAAACAGGTCTTTCCAACGCAACCGCTGCTGGAAACAGCCTGCCTGTGGCGCCCCGTTCCACCGATAGCCAGCAGCAGCCTGCGCTTCCCGATGCATCATCACGAGCGCAGTAACTACAGCCTGCATTCGCTGGTGGAACTGCACATGGATGGCCAACTGGACGACAGCCGATGGCAAACGACCGAACCTGAAATGGACCTGACACAACTGCGTCAATCGTTCGGGCGCCTGGGCAACATCAATGAGCGCTTCGACAACGCCTTCGGCGCCTTCATCGAGCGCATGAAAGAGGCCTACATCACGACGATTGAAGACCTCCTGGCGCAATTGCCCCTGGCCGATCGCGTGCATCTGCAACAGGCGGATTTGCAGCTGTTGGTGCTGAAAAAAGAGCCTGGCAAGGATCTCGCGCTGCTCAGCGCGCAGGAAGACATCGCCCGCACCGCAAGGATGGGCGTGATCCTGCGCGGCACTTCAGCCACTGCGGTGTGTGAATACGAGCTTTTCCCGCTGTTGAACCGCGCCCTAAAACGCTGTGGCCCGCCGCTGGTGTTCAGCGAGGGCGGCACGCCGATACCGGTGACCACCGGCGGCCCCCACTCGACCCGCCCGATCACCACACTGTTGGAGGGCGATGAGCTGCCAGTAGACTGGGAAGCCTATGCCAGCGGGCGCCCGCCGAGGCCAGGGGCACGTTCCAAGGTCATCGTCCACACGTTGTGGTCACTCAGCCCAACACCTGCCAGTGCGCCGCCGTTGGCGCCGCTCACCTATGGTTCGACGGTCAATCGCGCCATTGCCCAAGCCATCGTGCAACAGCATTTCTTCCTCGAAGTGGACACCTTGCGCCGGCACGCCCGGGGTTCGACACAACGCGAACAGATCCAACAACGTTGGGATCGATTGCTGGCCCGCCTCAAAACCCTCGTCCCCCTATGGTCCTGTACCGAAGACATCGCCTCCGCCGACACCCGCCGGGTGATCGACGGGGGTTATGCCTGCTTTATCGACCTGCTGACGCTGTTGTTTCCCACCCAACGCTTTTTCAAGGCCTCGCTGGCCGTCCTGAAAAGAACCGCGCCCCTGCCCATCAAGCTGCTCCAACTGAGCCGCTTGAGCAGCGCCTTCCTCCAGAGTGTCTTGAACCCACTGGAGGGCATTCCCGGCCTGTTCAGGCTGGCCCGCAGCGGGCTGATCCATCTCAGCGCCAGCGCACGCCAAATCATCGACACGGCCATCCGCCAGGTTCAACGCCTCACGGCCGACATTCCCCTGATGGACTACCCCAAGCTACTGGCCCGCGCCGACATCGGCAGCGGGACGGTACTGCGCGGCAGTGACTTCGTACGCGTCAACGCGATCCTGCACAGAAACCACTGGCATGCCTGCTACCCCTTCAGCACCCACCCGTATGGGCCACCGATGCCGAACTTTCGCTTGGACAGCGCCATCAACGTGAGCCCGATGCAGGCTGCCAACGGGTATCAGGCGTTGGTCAGCGAACGTCTTTTCACGACCCAACCGCTGGTCATTGCGCGCACCGATGTCACCGACCTGCTGGACGCCGACACCCTGTTACGCCTTGAACATCAGGTGCCAACTCACCTGGACGACCTGACCTCCCCCGCTTACTTCAAGGTCGCAGAAGGCTTCGAGAGCCTCTGCGCCCCGGCGCGCAACAAACGCAGCCCGATCCCGCTGGTTTGCTTCAGCAAAAAACTTGCGGCGTTCAACGCCTCGATCCATCAACGCCGAGCCCAGGCTGTTGAGCACATCCGCTTGATACCTGCGCCAGCCGTCGGCAGCCATCACCGCACATTGGTCTATAACCGCAGGGTGTATGAGGCAACGCCCCAGGGGACGACCTTCGAGTTGACGCCAGTGGTCATGGAGGCTCCGCTGACCTACAAAGCGCAGGTCAACGGCAAGCTCATTGACGAACCACAATTCGGCCTGCCCGGCGATCAACTGGACAACCTGCTCAACCGCCACACTCGCGTGGTCGAACTGGAGGGGCTCACTCAGGCTATCGATGATCGCCGGACCCTGCGCGCCATGGCGACTGACCTCACATCGACCCATACGCAGCTCATCGTGGAAGCCGACATCGGCGTGTTCTATGAAGCCATCGTCACGGCCACCGCTCCGACGTTGCAGTTCAATCAACTGGATTTCAGCCTGGGAGGTACGCACGAACAACGGATTCGCGCCTTCGGCCAGTACAAACTCAACTATTCAATGGCCGCGGGCCTTGTCCATAACCCTCCTCTGGTCAACCTGCCGACCCTGGAAGTGCTCTATGGGCAATTGGCCCGACGGGGGTTCAACCCGCAAAAAATCGAGCGCCTGCGCACACAAGCCAGCAGCTTGCCACCACTCAAACAGCGCGAGTTGTTGCTCAACGCCAGCGATCAAGGGCAACGCCTGGGAATGAGCGTGGCCGTAGCACCGATCCGCCTGGAGCACTGGCCGCTCTACACGGCTCAACCGGCTGCGGGCCCTGTGCAAACCATCAATCAGTATCTGGCCGAACAGGCCCAGGCCAGTACCTTGAGAATGGTCAAGAGCACCGGCATCGGTTCGGCCAACGTCACCGGCCAGGGCACAAGCGAGCTGACGCGGTTGTCTGTCGCGGAACCCTTGGTGATGTGGCAATACAGCCGCACCGGCCACCCCAACTACACGGAGGTTATCCTCAAGACCGGGGCCGGCAACTGCGACCAGATGGCCCACGTCGCCCACGCACAGCTCAGGATCAACGGCGCCGCCGCGCAGGTATGGGGCATGACGCCGCCCGCCCACGCATTTGTGGTGGTGGGCATACAACCCCCGACACTGGGTACCACCGTTGATTTCAAAGAACCCGGCTGGGCGGGGCTATGGATATGCGATCCGTGGGCTGAAATCGTCTGCCCGGCGGCAGACTACATGCGCCAGCTCAACATAAAAATGCATGCCTGGTTCCTTCAGGATTTTTCGGTCTTTTTCCAACACCAGGGTACCTACCGCTGGGGCAAAGCCAACGATCCGCAGTGGCTGGCGCTGCTGAACCAAAGCGTGAAGCGCCCACAACGCTGAACCGACATTTTTTTCACGCCGCGCCAGCAGCGACTAAGCTTCAACCAAGTCCGATCAATCTGCGTGAATGGATCAATCGACTATGGGCGCTTTATGGCAAACCGATTCGAAACCCGCTGCGTTACCCACCGTCAGCGCGGATCGACCGCCATTGCCACAAAGCCCCCGCTCGCGAAGGTTGTGGTGGCGGCTGACGTGGCTGGTGCTGTTGATCGCGCTGCTGGCACTGGGCTGGGCCGCCAGCCAGGAAATGCGCACCTCGCGCCTGCAAGCCGAACACTTGAGCGCCTTCGCCGCATCGCTGAGCTATCGGGTGGAACCGGGCGCCAGCGATGCCATGGTTTATCCGGGTGACGGCCCGTTCGATCGACGACTGGGCTACAGCGCGCTGGATGAATTCTTGCCGCGCCTGCTCAAGCGCAACTACCTGATCCAGGCGCAGGCGCGCTTCTCCCCCGCGCTGATGGGTTATGCCCAGCACGGGCTGTTCGTGCCCTACGCAGAAAAGGTCCAGGCCGGCCTGACCATCACCGATTGCCGCGCCGCGCCGCTGTACACCTTCATCTACCCGCAGCAACTGTATGCCAGCTTCGCCGCGATCCCGCCGCTGGTGGTACAGAGCCTGCTGTTTATCGAAGACCGCGACCTGCTCGACCCCAAGCAACCGACGGCCAACCCGGCGGTGGACTGGCCGCGTTTCGCCAAGGCAGCCTGGTCGCAGGTGGCCAAGCTGGTGCATTTACCAGGGCAAACGGCCGGCGGCAGCACCCTGGCCACGCAGCTTGAGAAGTATCGCCATTCACCCGACGGCCTGACCCTGTCGGGCGGCGAGAAAATCCGCCAGATGATTTCCGCCAGCGTCCGCGCCTATGAGCCTGGGCCGCAAACCCTGGGCAGTCGGCAGAATATTGTGCGCGATTACCTCAACAGCGTGCCGCTCTCGGCGGTCCCGGGGCACGGTGAAGTGCACGGCATGGCCGAGGGGTTGCGGGTGTGGTACGGCGCCGACTTCAACCAGGTCAACGCCCTGCTGGCCGGTCATGCACCGAACGACCTGGCCGCAAAAGGCCTGGCGCTGCGCGAAGTGCTGTCACTGATGATCGCCCAGCGTCGACCTTCGCATTATTTAACCAAAGGCCGTGAGGAGCTGGCGCAACTGACCGACAGCCATATCCGCCTGCTGGCGCAGAACAACGTGATCGATCCGGCGCTGGCCAAGGCCGCCCTCGCCAGCCACGTCACCTACCGCGACTGGCAGCAGCAGCCGACGATCCAACCGGTCGAGACCAACAAAGCGATCAACGTCGCGCGCAGCCGTCTCGCCACCTTGCTCAACCGCCCGCTGTATGACCTCGACCGCCTTGACCTTGCCGCCTCCAGCCCCCTTGACTACGCCCTGCAAACCCAGGCCACCGACTACCTCAAGCACTTGGCCGACCCGGTATTCGCCGGGCAAATGGGCCTGCTCGGCCCGCGGTTGCTCACCCCGCAAAGCACACCCCAGGTGCGTTACAGCTTCACCCTGTTCGAACTGACGCCTGACGGCGCACGCGTGCGGGTACAAACCGACAACACCGACCAACCGTTCGACATCAATGAAGGCAGCAAACTCGAACTGGGCTCCACCGCCAAGTTGCGGGTGCTGACCACCTACCTGCAAATCATCACCGAGCTGCATGATCGCTACCGTGCACAGACACCCGCCGAGTTGAAAAAAGTCACGGTCCCCGAACAAGACCCACTCTCCCGCTGGGCCCTGGACTACCTGATCCAGAGCACCGACCGCGACCTGTCGAAAATGCTCGACGCCGCCCTCAACCGCACCTACTCGGCCAGCCCCGGCGAGGCGTTTTTTACCGGCGGTGGCCTGCACCGCTTCCATAACTTTCGCAACGAAGACAACGGCCGCAGCCCCACCTTGCGCGACGCCCTGCGCGAGTCGATCAACCTGCCGTTTATCCGCCTGATGCGCGACCTGGTGCGCTACACCACCTACTCCGGCGAAGACAACAGCGCGCGCTTGCTCAAAGACGACAATGACCCGCGCCGCCAGGAATACCTGGCCAAGTTCGCCGACCACGAAGGCACGGCGTTCCTGCTCAAGTTCTGGAAAAAGTACCGCAACAAAGACACCCAGTCGCGCCTCGACACCTTCATGGACAGCCTGCACCCCACCGCGATTCGCCTGGCGGCCGTGCACCGCTACCTGCTGCCCCAGGCCAGCCAGGCAAGCTTCAACAGCTTCGTGCGCTCCCACCTGAAAAACATCAAGACCACCGACAAGCTCACCGACGAACGCCTCGACAAGCTCTACCAAAGCTATGGCCCCGGAGCCTACAACCTGCCGGACCAAGGCTACATTGCCAAGGTGCACCCGCTGGACCTGTGGCTGCTGGGCTACCTGCTCAACCACCCGGACGCGACCTTCAGCGAGATCGTCAAAGCCAGCGAATTCGAGCGCCAGGAAGTCTATAGCTGGCTGTTCAAGAGCCGGCATCAAAGTGCGCGGGACAGTCGCATCCGCACCATGCTGGAGATCGAAGCTTTTCTGGAAATACATGAGCGCTGGCGGGCCGTCGGCTACCCGTTCGACCACCTGGTGCCGTCGCTGGCCACCGCCATTGGCAGCTCCGGCGACCGCCCCGCCGCCCTCGCCGAACTGATGGGGATCATCCTCAACGATGGCGTGCGCATTCCGGTGCTGCGCATCGACAGCCTGCAATTTGCCCGCGGCACGCCGTATGAAACCCACGTGATCAACGACCCCAACCGCGGCAAACGCGTAATGCCCAGCGAAGTCGCCACGGCCTTGCGCGGCGCGTTGTCACAAGTGGTGGATGCCGGCACGGCGAAACGCGTGGCCGGCAGTTTCAAACTGGCTGACGGCACGCCATTGGCCATGGGCGGCAAGACCGGTACGGGTGATAACCGCATCGAAGCCATGGGCGCCGGCGGACGCATTCTCAGCTCCAAGTCGATCAACCGCACGGCGACGTTTGTGTTCTACATCGGTGAGCATCACTTCGGTACGCTGACCGCCTTCGTCCCCGGCGCCTCGGCCGAGCACTTCACCTTCACCTCGGCGCTGCCGGTGCAGGTGCTCAAGGGCATGGCGCCGCTGCTCAACCCGTCACTGCAGCCAGGAAACCGCTGCACTACCTATCTGCCCCCCACGGCGGGGCCAAGCTGAACACACTCATGGATCACCCCGAGTTTTTTCAAGGACTGATTCATGCCCGATTCATCCACGCTTGATACGCCCTTCAACGGCGCTCATTACGCGCACATCCGCGACGCCCTGCCCGAATGGCTCACCCAGGCCACACCCAAGCGCCTCGACTCACTGAAGGCGGCAGGCTTCAACGGCACCGCGCCCTATCCCCAGGCTTCGGCCCTGGCGCATCAGACACTCAAGACGGCGATTGCCGACCATTGGCACCGGCAAAACCTGCTGGACCAACGGCTCGCCGGGTTAAACGACGTGCATGCGTTCGCCGAGCCTTTGCTCAAAAGCGCCCTGCGTGCCGACTACGGTGAGGTGGATGTACGCAACACGTACCTGCGCCTGTACCTCGACGCCGCCAGGCCCTGGTGGACGCTCAATGTGACCGGCGCACAAACCAGCAAGACGTTGTCGCTGCTCGATGCCGCGCTGTTTAACTTCGCCGCTGACGAGACCTTTCTCGATTTCGCCTTCCTCGGCCCCGTGGACGCCCGCGGGCAGCGAGACGTTCTGTCGATCATCCACCGCACCACCGGTGCCCGGCTCACGGCCGAGCGCTTCAAAAGTATCTGTCGCGACCTGAATATCGGCCATCGCTATCAACAACAGCTCACCCAGGCCCTGGGGTTCAATAACCCAGCGCTGGCCCGCACCCTGCACAACGAAGTCGTGACCCGCCACCAGGCTGCGCTGAAGGCTGCCGCGCACCTGGCCTTGCTCAAGGGCGATCTCAAGCCCGACGCCCATGCCGCGATGCTTCAGGTGGTGGACGACCATCCAAACCCACTGCTCGATGGCGCCCAACTCCAGGCCCATACCCTCAGCATGATGGCGGTGGCCCTGACAGGTATCGTGCTGTTCAGCGCGACGTCGACCACCCGGGTGATCGCCTACATTGCCGAAGATCCCGAACACCCCCTCAAGGAATACCCGTCGCCGCTGGCTTTCATGAAGACGTTGACCCGTCAACTGCGTGACAAGGCCCGCTATCAGGTGTTTTTCAGCCAGTTCGTGCCCCATCGTGAGCGCGGCGCTTTTTTTGCCGCACTCAACGCGCGCCTGAGCCACATCCAATGGCATCAGAAGGACCGTACCGACAGCGGGCCCAGTTGGAAAGACACGCCGATTTCCGATCCCAACCTGCACTTCAGTGTGCAGCGCTGGCAGGATGATTACCCCCAGCGTGCCCCAGACCCCGCCACCGACACCCTGTGGAGTTACCTGTTTCGCAGCCAACTGAACAAGATCGTCAACGATGCCCGGGACATCGCGGTATCCACTGCCGACGTCGACCGTCACGCGCGCTGGGCCTGGTGGGACAACTTGGAACAGATGCTCTCGGACATCTTCAACGCGGCGCTGCTGGTACTCACCCCCTTCGTCCCGGGGCTGGGGGAATTAATGCTCGCCTACAGCGCCTACCAGATCATGGATGAGGTGTTCGAAGGCGTCGTCGATTGGGCCGAGGGCCAGGGCATTGAAGCCTGGAGCCACCTGGTGGAGGTGACCGACAGCATTATCCAGTTCGCCCTGTTCGCCGGTGCCGGCAAAATCGGCACGCTGGCACGCCTCAAACTCTCGCCCTTCGTCGAAGACCTGTTGTTGGTAACGTGTGCCGACGGTACGCAGCGCTTGTGGAGCCCGGACATCGGCCCCTATGCCCAACCCGATCTGATCCCCAAAGGCTCGACCCCTTCAGCCTCAGGCCTGCACCAGCATCAGGGCAAGACCCTGGTAGCGCTGGCCACCCACCACCTTGAGGTGCAATACGACGCGGCCGACGAGGCTCATCGGGTGATCCATCCCCAGCGACCACGAGCGTACCGGCCACGCCTGTACTTGAACGGTGACGGTGTCGCGGTCCATGAAGGCGAACACCCACGCACCTGGGAGCGCGCCCAGCTCATGCGCCGCCTTGGGCATCGGGTGCAGCCGTTCAGCGACACACAGTTGGAGCAGCTGCGTATCGCCAGCGGCACCGAGGAGGGTGCATTGCGCCGCGTGTATGTCTACAACGAACCGCTGCCGCCGCTGCTCGATGCCGGCCTGAAGCGGCTTGAAGCAGGCGAATCCGTCAAGGTTGCCAGTGAACGTATCCGTACCGGGCAAGCCTTGAGCGCCGACCCGGCCGCGGACTGGTTCGAACAAATGGTCACCGAACTGGAAGGCTGGCCACAGGACAAAGCCCTGCAAGTGTTTCTCAAGCCCGACCTGACCGGCAGCTCGCACGTGTATGGCGCCCCAAACGCCCTCCCCGCCGATACGTTGCGCATCAGCCTGGGCAAGGTGCTGTCCGGTGGTTTACCGGAACGGGTGCTGGGTTTTCTGGATAAAGCGGCAATCACCACCCTGTTGGGGGGGGAGGTGCCGGAGGCGCAACAGCTACACGCACTGCGCAACCAGTTGGCCGACTACGTATTGAGCCAAAGCCGCGATATCGCACCGACACTGTACCGCGCCCAGGAGGAGAGCAACGACCCCGCCATCATCGGGCTGCGCCAGGACCACCCGGACCTGGACCTGAGCCTGGCCCGACGACTGCTGGACACCGCCCGCCCAAGCGAGCGCCAGGCCCTGGCTGACAACCGGCGCTGGCCGCTTCGTCTGCGCAATCAAGCCAATGAATTGCAAGTAGCCACAGACGTCGCGCGCGCCTTTGAAGGCTTCTACCCGCCGGCATTGCCCAGCCCGCTGACTGAAACCCTGGTGCTAAAGACCCTGCTATTAAATACCGATGCACTGGCCGGGCTGCACCTTGAAATACGTGAAGCCAATGTCACAGGCCGCCTGCGCAGCCAAGTCGGTGAGGATACCGCTGGCACACGCCGAGTGTTGGTGCGCAGCAGCCTGGGGTACGCGGTCTACGACGGTGAAAGCCGGCAGTTGTACAGCCCCGCCAGCCTGTACGACGCCGTATTGCTGGCGTTGCCCACCGAACAACGAACAACGCTGGGCTTCGAGCCCGGCGAGAGTGAAGAATTCAAACACTGGTTGATGACCACCCTCCAACCCCTGGCCGAGCGACGCAAGGTCCTGGCCGAGCCCCAGACCCACCGCGTCATGGAGCGGTACACCCAGCAATTGCTCGGCGGGCCGGTACTCAGTCGTTGCTCCAGAGCGCTCGTGGAGACCCACACCGCACACGCCCGGGAAACCCTGCAACGCTTGTTTCCCACCTTGAGCGAACAACGGCTGAACCGTTACATCGAGGAAATACCCGCCGATCAACTGGGCAACACCCTGAATGAACTGACCCTGGAAAAACAAACCCTGCGCACCCAGTTGCGTACCTGGAAACAGTCCCCCACTCACTACCCTAAAGGCAGCGCCCAAGACCATGAACAACTGGCAAGGCGCAGGCGCCTGATGCATGTGCTTGAACACTGCTGGGGCAACCGCTTTGCCGAATACACCGACGATTGGGGCAGAACCCAGAGTGGTGCCCGCCTGGAATTGGACGGAATACCGTTGCCCGACTCCCTGCCCGAGCTGACCGCCAACTTCGAGCACGTGACGTACCTGGGCCTGAGCCAGAGCAGCGTCGGGCAGGCGCATTGCCGTTTGCTCAAACTCTTCCCTTCCCTGCGTTCCCTGGACCTGAGCCACAACACGCTCTTGAGGGTGCCGGTGGAGCTGGAGGCCATGCGCTTTTTGCAGAACCTGAACCTGTCTAACAACTCCGTGGTTCTGCGCACTGAAGACCTGCCGCGCCTGCGCAATTTACGGCGCATGCGAGCCTTTGCCCTGGACCATAACCCGTTGGAAACGCCACCGGATATCAGCCTGATGCCCAACCTGCGTCTCCTCGACTTGAGCTATACCCGGATCAACCAATGGCCCGCGGGCCTGTTTGCCCATGCCCGGAACGAGGCGTTCGACCTGGACCTGAGCGGCAACCCAATTACCGCCCTGCCCCCACTGCCGCCCGAACCTTCCGCAGCCGCCACCGTGGCGCGTACCCGCCTGGACCGAAACACGCTGAACGACGATCAGCGCGAGCTGTACGAACGCTACCGCACCGAGGCCGGGCTGGACCCCTATCGCACCTATGCCCCCCAGGCAGGCAGCGACCCGTGGATGGACGGTGCCGATGAAGGCACCCGCCTCATCCGCGAGCAGATGTGGGACGCCGTTGAAGAAGAGCATGGTTCCCAGGGCTTTTTCGAAGTCATCAAGTTCCTTGAGCCTCCCGAGTTTTTTCAAACCCCTGAAGACAGCCAACGCCACGCCGCCAACCAGGCCGAGTTGACGCAACAGGTCTGGCGATTGATAAACGCGACCCACGCCGACAGCGCCCTGCGCGAGCGGCTTTTCAAGATGTCGAGCTTCCCTGGACGGTGTAACGATGGCGGGGCGCAGATTTTCAATGAGATGGGCGTCGAGGTGCTGGCCAGCGAAGCACAGCGCTTTTCAGTGTCATTGAGTGAACTCGAAGGCCGGTTAGTCACCCTGGCCAAGGGGACTGCGCGCCTCAAACACCTAGGCCAGGTGGCCCAGGCGGAAATTGCCCGTCGCGTGCGGCCCAAAGATGAGGGCGGAGAAGGCTTGTCGTTCACCCCAGAGGACGGTGATCCGAGCCGCGTCGTGGATGAGGTCGATGTCCACCTCGCCTACCAGACCTCGTTGGCCGACCGGTTGGACTTGCCTTGGGTGTCGGACCACATGCGCTACCGCACAACAGGCAACGTCAGCCCGGACCAGATCGAACAGGCTTACACCAGCGTGCTGGAGTTGGGCCAGGGTGACGGCCTGCTCAACCAAATGCTCTTGGAGCCATACTGGGAGACCTACCTGCGGGAAACCCACGACAGTCTTTATCAAGAAAATGCCACCGCATACACGCAGAAGTTCTACCGCCTGGACGACCTGCAAGCCCTCCAGGCCCAATGGATCGAGGAACAAGAGCCGCTGCAGAAAGCGCGGTTCAAGGACACGCTGAAGGCACTGGCGCACGAACTGGAAACCTCAGAGAGCGTCGTGTTCGGCGATACACCGATAAGCGATGAACACTACAACCGCCTGCTCAACGACCTGGGCTACAACGAGAAGGAATGGATGCGCCGCCTGACACGCCAAGCCCTGGGCAGGGCCGGTACACGACGCAACCGAGCCCCCAAGCCGCAAGACTGAGCCCATGGCTGCATGGGTATCTGCACAACTTTTCAGCCCCCTGACAAATCTCCTTGTGGCGAGCGGGCTTGTCCCGCGTTGGGCTGCGAAGCAGCCCCAGTAAAGAAGA
>NZ_JBMDIS010000061.1:0-39163 GCF_057808775.1 Pseudomonas sp. FG86
CCTGCGCGAAATTGGAGCTTAACGTGCTTTATTTTCCGTTTTCTGAGACGACCCCTTTCTGCGCGAACAGACTACGGAGGGAAGTTACAGCCTTGCTCTGTTGTAGCCGGGTGGCCCAGGAAAGCTTGTTGCTTTTTACTTCATGACAAACCATTTTCCCAGATTCGAGTTGCATACCTTTGCCTCATCTATGTCATGACGGGGGAACCCCGTACGTTACAGTTATTACGTTATTAGGGTTGTTAGGGCAGGTTTCCTTTATGAAGTCGATAGCGGTATCGGCATTCTTAAATAGTCTGGTTTTCCCTAACGCAGTTACTACAGTGAACATCTGTCCAGTAGATGGACTTTCAATGATTAATATCCATTTCCTCCCGTCGCTCTGAATTAGTTCTTTTAAGTGAACTCGATAGTCAGGTTGAGCGAAGGCGAAAACCGTCAGTTCTTTCTTATCTAGGCTCTGCATCATGTCCTCTGGATAGCTGGTCGCTAAAAACAGAGCGGATACTGGAGCTGTCGAGGATTTTCTTCTAGATCCCACCTCGCCTTTCTTCCCTCTTTCGAGTTTCGTAAGATGTTTTCCGTGTTTCGTGATTCACTTTAGACATTTCATTTCACGAAATCAACATTTCGTTGGTTTTATTTTTGGATCCGTTCGCTATAACAGGCACGGTAAAACCTCGAAACAAAGCTCGATACCAGTGAATTCCGCATAAGTGATTGAGTTTCAAACGGTTTTCCATGTTTACCGCTTAGCGCGTGTGTGATGGCTCCATGCCACGCGTAAAGAAAGGAAGGGAGTGAATAAACCAGCCCGCGCGTGTGACCGCACGAATATTGTTTTGTTCACTACGGAGGAAAGCTCTGACGAGCGGTAGTGATAGGAAGGGGGAACAGGGCTTGGCCGGGAGCCGCCCCGGACAAGCCCCTGGCCGTCCAAAGAGCGCGCAAGGAAACTGACCCCGCGCTACCAGGGAGCGGCGTGGCGCGAATTCTAGCAGCCAATCAGGGCTTTATCGCGTGCGAGAAACGCCGGTTTGCCCGCCCTTTTTCTCGCGTGCGAGAAAAACAAAGTAAACCCTTATTAGGGGTTGACTGAAGGGTTTACCGCCTGCACACTTGCCCCATGTTCCACTATCGGACCAGCCGGAGATCACATGAAGATCATCACTGTAGCGAATCAGAAAGGCGGTGTAGGCAAGACCACCGTGGAGTGTCACTTGACCGCCTATGCAGCCGAAGAAGGGAAGCGTGTGCTGGTTGTCGACCTCGATGAAGGCGACCTGTCGCAGTTCTTTGCCGCTCTAGAGGACGGTGATGAAACGCCCTACCTCATGTCCAGTCAACTGTTCACCGGCAATCATGACGGTTATCAGCCGCGCCAGGTTGGCCCTAACACTTGGTTGATCGAAGCAGACGTGCCGCTGCTCGATGTGGACGATATGCCTCTTGATGTAATTCACCAGTTGCGGCCTGCCCTCGAACGCTTTGCCGGTGATTTTGACCTGTGCATGATCGACACCCCACCCAACCTGCAGCGTCGTATGGTCGCCGCTCTGACGGCTTCTGACGCGGTGGTCGCCCCCTTCAACATCAGTGCTTTCACCTTGGCTCGGCTGCCGAAACTGATGAACACCATCGAGACTGTGCAGGATCGGTACAACCCGGAACTGAAGTTCTTGGGTTACTTGCCGAACCTGGTCAACAGCCGATCACCAGAAGAAATTGATGCCCTCCCCGGTTTGCGCGAAGCCTACGGGGACTCGATGTTTGCTGAACAAATCATTTACCGGCCCTGCATCAACAAAGCCTTGGCCGCAGGCAATCCCGTCTGGTGGAAAGCTCGCAGCGGTAGCCAGCGCGAAGCCGGGAAAGAAATGAAACGGGCCTGCAAGGCTGTTCTCGATAAAGTTTTCACGGCTTGAGGGAGATCCCATGACTACGACAAAGAAACCGAACGCATTCGGGGGAGCAGTCAACAAGCTGTCTGACTTCCAAAAGCAGAAAGCCGTTCAGGAAGGCGAGCGCATCATCAAGGTCAACCCTGGTGAAGTGGAGTGCAAGCCACAGATCCGGGGGAAACAGAATCCGGGCTTCACTCAAGAGTCGCTGATGGAGCTGGGCGACGACATTGAGCAGAACGGTCAGGCAGAGCCTGCCATCCTCCGGCCTCACCCGAATCCTGAAAGCGGCTTCAAATATCTGATGGTAGCCGGTGAACGCCGACAGCGTTCATGCGCGCTCAAAGGCCTCCTGCTTGAAGCCGTTGTGCGCGATCTCACTGACGCCCAAGCGAAACGGATTCAACGCGCTGAAAACGTCCAGCGCGAGAACCTGACACAGCTTGAGGTAGCCCTTGCCCTCAAAGGAGACAAAGAGGAATTGGGCACCCTGCAGGCCGTCGCTGACGAGTGGAAAAAGAGCATCAGTTGGGTTGCTGAACGCCTCGCCTATCTTGATGCGGTAGAGCAGCCAGGCGCGAGCCGCACAGCCGTACAGAACGGGGTCACTGCCGATATATCCGTGGTCAATGACCTGGCCCGACTTGAACGGCTTGACCAAGCCGCAGCCGTCGAGCTGGTGCAGCGCGCCGAAGAAGATCCCGACCTCAATTTGCGCAACGAGGTTCGCACCCAGCTTCGCACCACGAAGGCACTGAGGATCAAACCCGGTGGCAAAGCCAAGACCGCGAAGCCTGCCGCCAACACGGACGAAGACACAGAACTCGACGTGCTGAAAGAACAGAACGCCGTCCTGGCCGAGCAGGTAAAGACTCTGGAGGCCGAAAAGGAATATCTCACCCAAGAGCTGGAAAAAGCCCGACAACAAATCGCTGAACAGTGGAAGCCAACAGAATGACTGGCCGCACCATTGACCAGGATCTACGGATACCGCTCGAAGACTTCGAGCGGATTCGCAGCAAGTCCAAGATGCACAGCCGTAGCCTCGACGTCGCCTTTGAAATCCTTGTCGAAGGCAAAAAGCTGGTCGCCGTGGCCACCGCTCACGGGCTGACCAAACAGCGAGCGATGGCCATCCGCGACAAGATCTATTCAGCCTATATGCTCCAGGCACCCGAAGGCTGGGCCTATGCGCAGATCTGCGCACCAGAGCAGATGATCGATCGTTTCGTAAAAGAGGCGGACGAAGAACGGTTGAAGTATTGGCAAAACAAATCCATGACGAAGAAGGATCACGAAGCATGACCGACAAACAGACCCTCGAAGCATTCGCCAAGCTGCTGGAGCCACTGGCGAAGTCCCTCAACGGCATTGACCGTTCCCTCTCGCTGTTGGCCGATCTCGAACTCGCTAAAGAGTTTCAACCCGACCCAGCGAAACGCCAGAGTCACTACGCCGAGATCAACGCCGCAGTAGCTGCAGATGCTGCAGCTTTTGAAGCCCTCGAAAAGGCCCGGGTAGAACGTGAAGCCATTGACCCACGCGGGCATGAGCAGTTGGTGAAAGAGAAAGGCGCGGAAGAAGCTGCCAGAATCCTTGCCCCAGTGAAAGCAGCCTTGGACGCTCGCGGGGAATCGCTGAAACATGAACAAAAAGTTCGCGACTCATTCCCCGCTCTGGATCGTATTCACCGGCGCCGCAACTCATAGCCCTCGCCTCCCTTTGGAGATCAGCCACATGGAACTGAGTGAGCAACATCCTTTGATTGGTAGAGCAGTGACGTTTCAGACCGATCTCACCTCATTCGGCACAGGCCAGATCATTGCCCTAGACCTGGCCACCGAACGAGTCAACGTGATCGATGCCGAGGGGCAGCGCTGGAACGGCAACATGGATCAAATCGAGATTGAAGGAACAGCTGATCTAACGGAGGGAAAAACATGAGTCAGCTTATCGAGGCATTACGCACAACCGCCACTCAATGGCGTGCAGCCAACCAAGATCACCATGGCGGCGTAGTGCTGATCTGGAAAGATGCCGTGTATGGATGGAAAAACTGCTTGCGGGACGCAAGTCACGAACGCCCCGGCGCTTATGCCGTAGACGAGGCTGGCCATGTCTTCATCTCTGAAGGTGGTGACGATTACAACGGTGCCAAGTGCTGGGTTGCGATCAATCCCACTACCTGAACCCAGTGTGTATTTTTAGGGCATACCCGTGCTGAAACAGCCTTGAGTACATCACTCAGAGCTTTACTTCGATTACTGGTACGCCTAATTTGATACGTCAATAAGTGAACACTCAAACTGATACAACGAGGTGAAGTCCACCATGTTCATCCGTTCATACCTTCGCGCCTCGACCGTCGAGCAAGATGCAAACCGGGCCAATGCAGCGTTGGAGCAATTCGCCGCTGAACATGGACACCTTGTTGCGAGCACATACACCGAGAACGTCAGCGGCACAGAAGCTGACAGGCCTGAATTGCTGCGCCTGCTCAAAGATGCTCGGAAGAGGGATGTTCTTCTTGTCGAAAGCATCGACCGATTATCGCGGATGGAGGATCCTGACTGGCGAACACTCAAGGCCGCTATTGATTCAAAGGGTTTGCGAATCGTCGCCCTCGATCTGCCAACCAGCCACCTGGCAATGAGAACGAACCAAAACGACGAGTTCACCAGCCGCATGCTGGCAGCGATCAACAACATGATGGTCGAAATGATGGCCGCTATCGCTCGCAAGGACTATCAACAGCGTCGAGAGAGACAAGCACAGGGAATCGCGAAGGCCAAACAGGGAGGCATATACAAGGGCCGTCCTGCAGACCAGGACTTGCACAAACGTGTACGGGAACTGCTCGCTGCGAACTTTGGCATTCGTGCTGCAGCCAGGCACGCGAAATGCTCGACAACCACTGTGCTCAAAATCCGTGACCAGTTGAGCCGGTCGGAAGTGGCTGACTAGCGAAGGCGCAGCCGTAGTCTGTCAGGCGCTTACGAATGGCCGCTGCCGCAGGCGACTTTGCCTGATTAACATCAGAGGCAGAGGGTGACAGGTAGAGATCATGAGAGGCAGGAGTTGCGAACCCTTGATTTACGGGGCTTGTAGAGCAGTAGGTAGCTCAACATATGAGCGAACCTTCGGTCACGGTTGATGAACCAACCTCGCTCATAGTGCGTGACCTAACCTAGCTCACCTGATGAGCTACCCCAAACCATGAGCTACCCCTGGCTCATCCTTGCTCGATAGCAAACAGCCATGAGCTACCCCTAGCTCATTTCTTGCGCGCTATCTGACAAGCCTGTGAGATAGCGAACAAATTTGATCTACCCATAGAGCACGGTGTGAGCTACCCTTGGCTCATTCTTGCACGCTATCGAGCAAGTTTGAGAGATAGCGAACACAACTTGGATGATCTGACAGGAGGGTCAATGTCTGAGGAAATCCGCAACCTACACCAGCCGGCTCCACGCGGGACGTGGGTGCAGACAGAGCGTGCTGGGCACGAAGCCTGGGCACAGCTCATAGCGCACGCTCCGCGTGCTGCTCAGCTGCTACACATCCTAGTTGCAAACATGGACAAGAGCGGTGCTCTGATCGCCAGCCAGGCCACATTGGCCAAGCTGATGGAAACCTCGACCGCGACCACCAAGCGGGCCTTGTCGGTGCTGATCGATCAGGCGTGGATTCAAACCATCAGGCTCGGCAGTGATCGGGGCGGCGCACTGGCGTACGTGGTCAACAGCCGAATCGCTTGGGCTGATAGCCGAGAAAACATCAGGTTTGCGCGTTTCAATGCGCGAGTGCTGGTGTCGTCGGAAGATCAAAGCGATCTTGGTACCGGCAAGCTGCTAAAAGCGCCGGTCATGGCACCAGGTGATATGCAGTTGCCTGCCGGTGATGGCATGACCCCACCAGTTCAAGAAACACTGGAGGGCATGCTGCCTGATTTGCCGTCGATCACAGACAATGAGAAGGCCTAAAAACGACGAAACCCGCAGCACGGCAATGCTAGCGGGTCTCTAGGTTTTCTGCGAAGGAGCAAAAATCCATCCAGATATTCTACAGGCTAGGAAGTGGAATGCACAGAAACCCATTCAATTGCATTTTACTTTCTAAAGCTGATGGCAGGCGCCGATGGAACGCTTGCAGCCCGGACAGTTCCCCTACCCCATCTTAAGGTTCCGCAGATCGTGATAGTCATTATCTAAAACCTTAGAGTGCTATATGGACATACAGTAAACAAGGCGCCGTGTCTCTGGTGGTGTTGCAGTGCCTAAGCTCCTCCTTCACCAAGTCCAAGAGGGCTATGCGCACCAAATTCCAAGCTTTCATGCCCCTAGCGGAGTCCAAATCACCGCTAAACAATGTACATTGACCATCACTTGAGCACCATCAGAGTGCCAGCACGTAGCGGCACTGCCGCCTTGAAGGATAATTGGGGCTATGGACAAGAAATCGCTTTCCGAACGGGATATCTGTACCAAATTCATCTGTCCCGCTATTGAGCAGGCAGGTTGGGATGTCCAAAAACAGGTACTGGAAGAGTTCGGATTCACCGCTGGTCGTGTAATGGTTCGCGGCAAACTACATAGTCGTGGTGAACGTAAGCGTGTCGATTACCTCCTATCACATCAAAAAAACCTACCGCTCGCAGTGATTGAGGCAAAGGATAACAAGCACTCAATCGGTGCAGGCATGCAGCAGGCGCTAGGATATGCGGAAGCATTGGATGTGCCTTTCGTGTTCTCCAGCAACGGCGATGGTTTTTTGTTTCACGATCGAAGCCATACCGGTTCACAAGTCGAGACGACGTTAAGCCTTGACCAATTCCCCAGTCCTGAGGAACTTTGGAAGCGATATTGTCAATGGAAAGGGCTGCAAGGCGAGGCATGCACGAAGGTCGAAGCGCCCTATTATGATAATGGGTCAGGTCGTATTCCGCGCTACTATCAAACCAACGCCATCAACCGCACCGTTGAGGCAGTAGCAAAGTCGCAGCAGCGGATCCTGCTGGTAATGGCTACCGGTACCGGCAAGACCTACACCGCCTTCCAGATTATCTGGCGTCTATGGAAGTCAAAGCAGAAGAAACGCATCCTGTTTCTTGCGGATCGCAACATTCTTGTTGATCAGACCAAAAACAACGATTTCAAGCCGTTTGGCGCGGCCATGACCAAGATCAGCAAACGTCAAATCGATAAGTCCTATGAAATCTATCTTTCGCTGTACCAGGCAGTTACGGGTAACGAAGAAGAAAAGAACATCTATAAACAGTTCACTCCAGACTTTTTTGACCTGGTAGTGATCGACGAGTGCCATCGTGGTAGCGCTGCTGAGGATTCAGCCTGGCGCGAGATTCTCGACTACTTTTCCAGTGCGACTCACGTCGGCCTCACTGCTACGCCGAAGGAAACGAAGGATGTTTCCAGCACTTACTATTTTGGCGATCCTGTCTACAGCTACTCACTCAAGCAGGGGATTGAAGACGGATTTCTTGCGCCATACAAAGTGGTACGCATCGATTTCAACGTCGATGTCCAGGGTTGGAGACCCTATAAAGGGCAGGTAGATAAGCATGGTCAATTGATCGAGGACCGCATCTATAATCTTAAGGATATGGATCGCAATCTGGTGCTAGAGAAGCGTACTTACCAGGTCGCGCAAAAGGTCACCGATTACCTCAAGGCCACCGGCCCTTTTCAGAAAACCATCGTATTTTGTGACGACATTGATCACGCCGAGCGCATGCGCCAAGCGCTGTCCAACCTCAATCCCGACAGGATTAAGGAGAATCGCAAATACGTCATGCGCATAACTGGCGACGAACAAGAAGGCAAGGCCGAGCTGGACAACTTTATCAATCCCGAAGAGCGTTATCCGGTCATCGCCACCACCAGCAAATTGATGACCACAGGAGTTGATGCCCAGACCTGCAAGCTGATCGTGCTCGACCAACACATCAAGTCGATGACGGAATTCAAGCAGATTATTGGTCGCGGCACCCGGATCAATGAGGAGCATGGTAAGTACTGGTTCACCATCATGGACTTCAAAAAGGCCACTGAGTTATTTGCTGACCCTGCCTTCGATGGTGATCCTGTGCAAATCTATGAACCAGGGGAAGAGGGGAATCCGGTTCCTCCAGATGACGACGGCGACGATATCGATGCATCTTACGACGAATCAAATCCTATAGACGGCTCCGATGACTTACCTCTGGAAAGTGGTGATGACGAACGAGCGCCTCGCATCAAGTATGTCATTGCTGACGTAGCAGTTTACGTAATCGCCGAGCGGATTCAGTACTACGGTCCTGATGGCAAATTGATCACTGAATCCTTACGGGATTACACCCGTGCATGCGTAAAAAAACAGTTCGCGTCATTGGACGATTTTCTTCGCCGCTGGACGGATAGTGAGCAGAAGAAGGTCATCATCGAAGAGATGGCCGCCCAAGGCGTTCTCTGGGAGGCGTTGGCCGAAGAGGTTGAAAAGAAACAGGGCAAGCCGCTCGATCCCTTCGACCTGATCTGTCATGTGGCCTTTGATCAGCCTGCGCTTTCGCGTAGAGAACGAGCGGATCAGGTGAAAAAACGCAACTATTTCGCCAAGTACTCCGGCGCCTCGCGCCAGGTGTTGGAAGCACTGCTCGACAAATATGCCGATACCGGCGTCGAACATATTGAAGACATAAAAATCCTTCAGCTTGATCCGTTCAGCCAGATCGGAGCCCCCATCGAGCTGGTCAAAGGGTTCGGTGGCAAAGCGGGCTATGCCAAGGCCGTGCATGAGTTGCAAGATGAATTGTACGCCAGCTAGGCCAGCCTCATTCCGACGCTTTGACACCACAACTAGGTGTCAAAGCTCTACAATCCTCCGCTTTTGTCGTAGCACGTCCGAGAGAATTCCATGTCCATCAGCAGCACCATCAAATCCATTCAGGACATCATGCGCAAAGACGTCGGTGTCGACGGTGATGCGCAACGCATCGGCCAACTAGTCTGGTTGTTGTTCCTGAAAATTTTCGATGACAGAGAAATGGAATGGGAGCTGCTCAATGACGACTATCGTTCTCCTATCCCCGAAAGCTGTCGCTGGCGTACTTGGGCAGCCGACGCCGAAGGCATAACAGGGGATGAATTGAAGAATTTCATCGACAACGACTTGTTCCCACAGCTTCAAAATCTACATGAATACAGCAATACTCCATCGGCCTTTGTAGTGCGTGGCGTGTTCGAAGACGCCTATAACTATATGAAGTCTGGGCAGTTGATTCGCCAAGTTATCAATAAAGTCCAAGAAGGAATCGACTTCAATAAAGCTCAGGAACGCCACGAGTTCGGTAATCTTTACGAACAACTTTTACGCGATCTGCAAAACGCTGGTAATGCAGGTGAGTTCTATACACCTCGTCCGGTCACCGATTTCATGGTGCGTATGGTTGATCCTAAGCTAGAAGAAAAGGTCATGGACCCAGCGTGTGGTACTGGCGGTTTCCTCACGTGTGCCATCGAGCATAAACGCAGCCGTTATGTGAAAACCGCAGAAGACGAGCGTATTTTACAAGCTAGTATCTTCGGTGTAGAGAAAAAGCCTCTGCCACATCTGTTGGCTACCACAAATATGATCCTTCATGGTATTGAAGTACCAAGCCAGATCCGTCATGACAACACCCTCGCCCGCCCACTCATCAGTTGGGGGCCAAAAGAACGTGTAGACTGCATAGTTGCCAATCCACCATTTGGTGGTATGGAAGAAGACGGCATCGAAACCAACTTCCCTGCAACCTTTCGCACCAGAGAAACAGCTGATCTGTTTTTGGTGCTGATTATGCAAATGTTAAAAACAGGTGGGCGCGCCGCTGTAGTACTTCCTGACGGTTTCTTTTTTGGTGAGGGCATCAAAAGCCGTATCAAGGAAAAGCTACTGACTGAGTGCAACTTGCATACCATCGTTCGGTTGCCAAACGGCGTGTTCAGTCCTTATACAAGCATCAAAACCAACCTGCTGTTCTTTACTAAAGGCACGCCGACCAAGAATGTGTGGTTTTACGAACATCAATACCCGGAAGGTGTAAAAAACTACTCCAAGACTCGCCCCATGCGTGTCGAAGAGTTCATAGTCGAGGAAGACTGGTGGGGTAGCGAGGCCGATGGCTTTGTCACACGAAAGGAACATGAGTTTGCTTGGAAGGTCAGCTTCGAGGAACTGCAGGCCCGCAACTGGAACTTGGACTGCAAGAACCCGCATATTGGCCAGAAGATTAGCCATGACCCGGATGAACTGCTACATGACTATGTACAATTGCAAAAAGGAATCGACGATCTACGTAACCAGCTTAAAATTATGCTGGCCGAAGCCTTGGAGCGCCAAGTATGACAAAGATGCTCACAGACAAGCTGCCGTTGCTGGCCGGTGCGTCCAATGGCATCCAGAAACTGCGCGAGCTAATTCTGGAATTGGCCGTGCGCGGCAAACTAGTACCGCAAGATCCTTCTGATGAACCAATCTGCGAGTTGCTTAAGCAGATTGCCCAGGAGAAGTTTCAAGACGTTTCTGGTCGAAAGAAATACAGCGAACCATCACCTGATATTACAGACAACCATAAGTATGATTTGCCTAGCACATGGAGATGGGTCCGCTTCGGCGACATCGCTCAGCACAACTCCGGTAAAACCCTAGATAAAGGCAGAAATTCTGGTGTTGCTAGGGACTACATAACAACATCCAATCTATATTGGGGAAAGTTTGAGCTTGATAACGTTCGTCAAATGCTTATTGAGGAAAGTGCTTTAGAACGTTGTACTGCTATCAAAAACGATTTATTGATCTGTGAAGGAGGAGAGGCTGGGCGCGCTGCAGTCTGGGATCAAGATAGGTCAATTTGCTTCCAAAATCATGTACATCGTGCTCGCTTCTATGGGCGAATTCAGCCTTACTATATACAAAAATATTTCGAAAAACTGAATTATTCAGGAGAAATTTCGAAGTATAGAAAAGGCGTTGGCATATCAAATATGTCAAGCAAGACTTTAGCTTCCATAGCTATTCCACTACCCCCTCTAGCGGAACAGAACCGCATTGTTGCCAAAGTCGATGAACTATTGGAGTTGTGTGAGCGCTTGGAAATCCAGCAGGCAGACGCCGGAGGTGCTCACACCCGCCTAGTACAAGCGCTGCTCGATAGTCTGACCATGGACAGCAACGCCACTGAGTTTTCTGGAAGCTGGCAGCGGTTAGTGGAGCATTTTGACACCATATTCACCACGGAATCCAGCATCGAAGCATTAAAATTAACTCTGCAGCAACTAGCAGTGATGGGCAAACTGGTACATCAAGATTCTGATGATGAACTGGCTAGTACTCTGTTAAAAAAGATCGAAATTAAGAAGCAACTGTTAGTCTCAGAAGGCAAACTAAAAAAGCAAAAAATATTAGCTCCAATTTCAGAAGAGGAAAAATCATTCAATTTACCTTCCAGCTGGACCTGGGCAAGAATTGGAGATTTGGCTCTTAGCACAGAGTATGGACTTTCTGAAAAAACCGCAGATATGTCTGACGGCGTTCCAGTACTGAAAATGGGGGATATTCAGAACGGTCGTGTAATTCTTGGTCGTCAAATGAAAGTAAGTAAAGTTACTGAAGGCTTGCCGCAGCTTTATTTAGTCGCTGATGATTTGCTTTACAATAGAACAAATAGTGCTGAGCTAGTCGGTAAAACTGGAATTTTCGCAGGAGAGGATAATCAATATACATTCGCTTCTTATTTGATTCGCATCCGTTGTCTGAAAGAATTTCTGTTGCCATCTTATCTAAATCTTTCAATGAATAGCCCTCTGTTTCGTAAAACGCAAATCAATCCACACCTAAAGCAACAATGTGGCCAGGCTAACGTTAACGGAACAATTATGAAAAACATGGTGGTTTCATTGCCGCCTGTTGCGGAGCAGCACCGTATTATCGCTAAGCTCGAACAGCTAATGACATTGTGTGATCAATTAAAAGTTAAGCTCAACCAAGCAAGTCAGCTCAATGTAAAAATTGCAACTGTATTGGTTGAACAAGCATTGAATGTTGAAGATAAAGCTGCCGACGCAGCAATGGGTCAAGAAAAAGCTAGAATTCTGCTAGCAGCAGAAATCGTTCAACAACTCCATTGTGAAAAGCGCATGGGGCGGGTAAAACTCCAAAAGGTCATATCCTTGGCGGAGCATGTTGCCCGGCTAAAAGAGATTCAAAGTAGAGAAGAACGCTATGCTGCAGGTCCACATGATCCGGCATTAATGAGTCAAGCGATTCAGGGTATGCAAGAAAATCAATGGTTCGAGGAGTTGGCATTGGATGAGGGTAAGCGGTATGAGTATCGCCCTTTGATCCTCTCTGGCTCACACCGTCCAGCCTATGAAGAAGTATGGTCCTCTGAACAGCGCGAGCTGATTCACGAACTTATTGAATTGATGCGTCCATGGGATACCGGTAGATGCGAGCGCGTAGCTACGCTGTACAGCGCGTGGAATGATTTGTTAATCGAGGGACGCGAAGCCAGCGAAGCGGCCATCTTGCAAGAGGTCTTGCATGGATGGAATGAGAGCAAATTAAAGTATAGTGAAGCCCAGTGGCTATCCGAATTGGCAGAAATGCGCCGATATAGCTTTCTTGTCCCTACTGGGTTTGGTATCCGAACCAAAAGCGGAAAAATGACATTGCCAGTCTGATTCTAAAAGCGATAGCGGACCCGTATTTACTCTAAATGCCCCAAGCCTGACGCTTTCTATCAGGCCTTCAGCCTACACGCCGTCCGCAGGACGGCGTGACCGCCCTTCCGCGTTCTAGGCGGCTCATCATCATCGCTCGGTAGCGGACGCCCCAATGGCCTATCCGCCGCCGTGCCTTGCCTGCAACGGGCTTTCGCGGCATATCCTCGGTCGCAAGCTCCCTCTGGTATTCCACGACCCATTGCACGCGGCCCAGCTCTGGATAGTCCGGGCTTACCGCGACCGACCGACGCTGACGAGCAGACCACCACCGGCAGCGCGCTCCAGGGCGAAGGGTCTTGCTGCGTCCGCTGCGCGAGCGCGCTGAAAAGCGTTTGTTTACCGCTCGCAACACTCAGCCTCGGAGCAGCCCAGGAGAGCGGCGGCGTCAAGTCGAAAGGGCAATTTCTCGCACGCGAGAATAGGAACCTTTAGTAAAGTATAATTTTACAAATAGTTGACACGATGAGCGAGGTTTGAGATACTAATCCCGTCGAAGCAATACCGCTTCGATTGCCCGGATCCAGCGGCGGCAACCGCTCCGGGAATTCTGCGAAGGAGATTCACTCATGGCTTTTGAGCCCAATATCCTCTACTTCAGCGACGCGGCAGAGCTGCGCCGTTACAGCACCTTCACCGTCATGCCTACCCATCAGGCACGACCAGGGCAAGATCCCGTCACCGTGACCCTTTATATGGTCGTCGGCGAGCGCCGCGATGGCGGTCAACGTGAGGTCGTCGCGGAATTCCCGCTCGAACTGCACGCCGAGATCTTCCGCGACATGGCCAAGGCAACCGCCTCCCAAGTCTGACCCGCAAGGCCCGGATGCCCTAACGTCCGGGCCTTTTGTGAAGGAACACCATGATGAACATGCCGAAAAAGTATGTGCTCAAGCATTTCCATTTCTGCTGTGGGTTGGGTGGTGGGGCCAAAGGCTTCAACCGCAACAAAGAAATCGTCGGCCACCTGCAGGCAGAGTGGCGCTGCATTGGCGGTGTCGATGTTGATGCCGGGGCCTTGCGTGACTTCCAGCGCCTGGCCGGTGTGCCTGGCACGCAGATGGATCTTTTCACCCGCGATCAGTACATCCGTTTTCACGGTAAAGAGCCGCCACTTGGCTGGACAGAAGCCACGCCGGAAGACATTCGCCGCGCTGCAGGCTTTCAGGATCCCGACACCGTTTTCATCAGCAGCCCATGTAAGGGCGCGAGCGGGCTTCTTTCCGAAGCGTTGAGCCTGACGCCGAAGTATCAGGCACTAAACGAACTGACCCTGCGCTGTGTGTGGCTCATGTGCGAAGCATGGCGACACAACCCGCCCGGCCTCATTGTTTTCGAGAACGTCCCAAGACTGGCCACCCGCGGCCGTCATCTGCTCGATCAGATCGCGCAGATCCTCGGCTTCTATGGCTATGCCGTGGCAGAGACAACGCATGATTGCGGCGAGCTGGGTGGCCTGGCGCAGAGCCGCAAGCGTTTCCTACTGGTCGCACGCCACGTCGAGAAAGTGCCGCCGTTCCTGTACGAGCCGGACAAGAAGTCGCTGCAGCCGGTCGGCGCAGTGCTCGGGCGTATGCCCATGCCGGGCGACATTGAGCTAGCAGGCCCAATGCACCGCATTCCAGCGCTGCAGTGGAAGACGTGGGTGCGCTTGGCTTTGGTCGAAGCTGGAAAGGATTGGCGCAGCCTTGACCGACTGGCCATCGAGGACGGCTATCTACGAGACTTTGTGATCGTTCCCGAAGCGTTCTCCGGGTACTTGGGTGTCCACGGCTGGGACGATTCTGCAGGCACCGTCGCCGGGCAATCCGGCCCAACTAATGGGGCATTTTCAGTCGCGGATCCACGTAGCAAGGCAGGCGCTTTGCAATACCAACAGTATGGCGTCCGGCGTTGGGACGACAGCAGCGGCGCGATCATCGGCGTCAAATCACCAGGGCAGGGCACCTTCAGCGTTGCGGATCCGCGTGGCTCAGCTATGGGCCACGGCAAATACAACGTAACGCGCTGGGACGGTTCCGCCCGGACGGTGATTGCCGGTAGCACAACCGGCCAAGGGGCTTTTGCTGTGCAGGATCCTCGCCCCGGCCTGCGCCGTGGCAAGGGCGATGCGTACCCAACTGGGGGCCATTACGGCGTCATTGGCTGGGATGGCCAATCCGGTGCGGTATCGGCCAGCGCTCGCCAGGACAATGGCCGCTGGAGCGTAGCCGACCCGCGAATGCCCGCCGCTAATGATCGGCTTTCGTGTGTGATCGAGAGCCTGGACGGTACATGGCATCGCCCGTTCACCACCTTTGAAATGGCGGCGCTGCAAAGCCTGGTCGAGCCAGAGGAACAGTTAGAGCTGGACGGCTTGAGCGATCAGGCATGGCGTGAACGGATCGGCAACGCCGTGCCGCCCGACGCGGCGGAAGCCATCGCGGGTGTGATGGCCCGAACGCTGCTGCTGGCCAAGCAAGGCGAAACGTTCCTGCTAAGCCATATGCCGGTGTGGGTCCGACCAATCGCGGTCGGTCTGACGGTCGCAACTCAACAGCAATAACAAACCGCGCCCTGGAGACCAGGGCGCACCCAACCGGGCCAAGCGGCGGCAACCGCTCCGGTACACTGCGAAGGAGATACACCGATGCAATTCCGTGACCTCACCCCAAGCAAATCCCAACGCTCCAGCGCTGCCCTGCAAACGGCTGCTCGACTGGCAGAACATCGGCGGAAGTATTATTCAGCTGCGGAACTTTACGAAGCTGCAGCGTCAATATGGCCGCACGGCAACGGTTCCGAGCTGTTGCGCAAGGCCGAACAGTGCCGCTCGCTGGTTGACGTGGACACTCCCGACGAAATGGATATTTGAGGATCTGCAAGCATGGACGAACATGTCACTTTCAGAAGGCGACAGCACGAAATATCAAAAGTCGACCGCACGGTCTTTTCTGACGTTGGAGTCGCCTCAGAAAACGGAAAATAAAGCACGCTAAGGCGTAGTTCCCTCGGGCTACACCGCGTCCGCACTGCGCGGTTCTTTCTTCCCTTGCAGTGACGCAATCAGCGGGCAGGAAACGTTCCCCTTCCGCGCATGGCAGGCGCACACCAAATCAGACAGCACGGCCTCCATGCGCGCCAGGTCAGCCATCCTCTCGCGCACGTCCTTGAGCTTGTGCTCGGCCAGGCTGCTGGCTTCCTCGCAATGGGTGCCATCCTCCAGCCGCAGCAGCTCGGCGATCTCATCCAGGCTGAAGCCCAACCGCTGGGCTGATTTCACGAAGCGCACCCGCGTTACATCCGTCTCGCCATAGCGGCGAATGCTGCCGTAAGGCTTGTCCGGTTCCGGGAGCAAGCCCTTGCGCTGATAGAACCGGATGGTCTCCACATTGACCCCGGCCGTCCTGGCGAAAACGCCAATGGTCAGGTTCTCCAAATTGTTTTCCATATCGCTTGACTCCGTACATAACTACGGAAGTAAGCTTAAGCTATCCAATTCAGATTCGAAAGGACAAACGTATGTCTGAACCTCAAAACGGGCGCGGCGCGCTCTTCACTGGCGGGCTGGCCGCCATCCTCGCCTCGGCTTGCTGCCTCGGGCCGCTGGTTCTGATCGCCTTGGGGTTCAGCGGCGCTTGGATCGGCAACTTGACGGTGTTGGAACCCTATCGCCCCATCTTTATCGGCGTGGCGCTGGTGGCGTTGTTCTTCGCCTGGCGGCGCATCTACCGGCCGTCAGCCGCCTGCAAACCGGGTGAGGTTTGCGCGATTCCCCAAGTGCGAGCTACTTACAAGCTCATTTTCTGGGGCGTGGCCGTGCTGGTTTTGGTCGCGCTCGGATTTCCCTACGTCGTGCCATTTTTCTATTGATCACAGGAGTTCACCATGAAAAAGCTGCTTTCCGCCCTTGCCCTCGCTGCCGTTGTTGCCCCCGTGTGGGCCGCCACCCAGACCGTTACGCTGTCCGTACCGGGCATGACCTGCTCGGCCTGTCCGATCACTGTCAAGAAGGCGATTTCCAAGGTCGATGGCGTCAGTAAAGTTGACGTGACCTTCGAGACGCGCGAAGCGGTGGTCACCTTCGATGATGCCAAGACCAGCGTGCAGAAACTGACCAAGGCTACCGAGGATGCGGGCTACCCATCATCAGTCAAGAACTGATCATGAAAGACCCGAAGACACTGCTGCGGGTCAGCATCATTGGCACAACCCTCGTGGCGCTGTGTTGCTTCACCCCTGTTCTGGTCATTTTGCTCGGTGTGGTCGGCTTGTCCGCGCTGACCGGCTATCTGGACTATGTGCTGCTGCCTGCGCTGGCGATTTTCATCGGCTTGACCATCTACGCCATCCAACGAAAACGCCAAGCCGATGCCTGCTGCACCCCGAAATTCAATGGAGTAAAAAAATGACCGAAATCACCGTGAATGGCATGACCTGCACATCCTGCGCCACCCATGTCAAAGATGCTTTGGAAAAGATTCCCGGCGTGAATGCCGCTGTGGTGTCCTATCCAGAAAGCCGCGCGCAAGTCATGGCAGACACCGCCGTGAGCCACAACCAACTGCTGGCCGCCATCGCCGCATTGGGTTATCAAGGCTCGATCCGGGTTGGTGATTTCAAAGATGAACCAAAAATCCGTGATGCACTTGAGGGCGCCGGTTTGCATATCGCCATCATTGGCAGCGGCGGGGCCGCGATGGCGGCGGCGCTGAAGGCCGTCGAGCAAGGCGCGACGGTCACGCTGATCGAACGCGGCACCATCGGCGGCACCTGCGTCAATATCGGCTGTGTGCCGTCCAAGATCATGATCCGCGCTGCCCATATTGCCCATCTGCGCCGGGAAAGTCCGTTCGACGGCGGTATTGCGGCAACTGTGCCTGCGATTGACCGCAGCAAACTGCTGGCCCAGCAGCAGGCCCGTGTCGATGAACTGCGGCACGCCAAATACGAAGGCATCCTGGACGGCAATCCAGCCATCACCGTTTTGCACGGTGAAGCGCGTTTCAAGGACGACCAGAGCCTGGTCGTCCGTTTGAACGAGGGTGGCGAGCGCGAGGTAACGTTCGACCGCTGCCTGGTCGCCACCGGTGCCAGTCCGGCCGTGCCGCCGATTCCGGGCCTGAAAGAGTCACCCTACTGGACTTCCACCGAAGCGCTTGTCAGCGACACCATTCCCGCACGCCTGGCCGTGATCGGTTCGTCGGTGGTGGCGTTGGAACTGGCGCAAGCCTTTGCCCGGCTCGGCAGCCAGGTCACGATCCTGGCACGCAGCACCTTGTTCTTCCGGGAAGACCCGGCCATCGGCGAGGCCGTGACAGCCGCTTTCCGCGCCGAGGGCATCGAGGTGCTGGAGCACACGCAAGCCAGCCAGGTCGCCCATGTGAACGGCGAATTCGTGCTGACCACCGGACACGGTGAATTGCGCGCTGACAAGTTGCTGGTTGCCACCGGTCGGGCACCGAATACGCGCAGCCTCGCGCTGGACGCGGCGGGGGTCACTGTCAATGCGCAAGGGGCCATCGTTATCGACCAAGGCATGCGCACGAGCAACCCGAACATCTACGCGGCCGGCGACTGCACCGACCAGCCGCAGTTCGTCTACGTGGCAGCGGCCGCCGGCACCCGTGCCGCGATCAACATGACCGGCGGCGACGCAGCCCTCAATCTGACCGCGATGCCGGCAGTGGTGTTCACCGACCCGCAAGTCGCCACCGTGGGCTACAGCGAGGCGGAAGCGCACCACGATGGCATCGAGACCGACAGTCGCACGCTGACACTCGACAACGTTCCGCGAGCGCTTGCCAACTTCGACACACGCGGCTTCATCAAGCTGGTCATCGAGGAAGGTAGCGGACGGCTCATCGGCGTGCAGGCGGTGGCCCCGGAAGCGGGCGAACTGATCCAGACGGCGGTGCTCGCCATCCGCAACCGCATGACGGTGCAGGAACTGGCCGACCAGTTGTTCCCCTACCTGACAATGGTCGAGGGGTTGAAGCTTGCGGCGCAGACCTTCAACAAGGACGTGAAGCAGCTTTCCTGCTGCGCTGGATAAAAAAAGGAGGTTTTCAATGAGCGCCTACACCGTGTCCCGGCTGGCCCTTGATGCCGGGGTGAGCGTGCATATCGTGCGCGACTACCTGCTGCGCGGATTGCTGCGTCCGGTGGCGTGCACCCCGGGCGGCTATGGCCTGTTCGATGATGCCGCCTTGCAACGGCTGTGCTTCGTGCGGGCGGCCTTCGAGGCGGGCATCGGCCTGGACGCGCTGGCGCGGCTGTGCCGGGCGCTGGATGCTGCGGACGGCGATGAAGCGGCCGCGCAGCTTGCCGTTCTGCGCCAGTTCGTCGAGCGTCGGCGCGAAGCGTTGGCCGATCTGGAGGTGCAGTTGGCCACCATGCCGACCGAGCCGGCACAGCACGCGGAGAGTCTGCCATGAACAGCCCCGAGCGCTTGCCGTCCGAGACGCACAAACCGATCACCGGCTACCTGTGGGGCGCGCTGGCCGTGCTCACCTGTCCCTGCCATTTGCCGATTCTCGCCATTGTGCTGGCCGGCACGACGGCCGGCGCGTTCATCGGAGAGTACTGGGGTATCGCAGCCCTCACGCTGACCGGTTTGTTCGTCCTGTCTGTGACACGACTGCTGCGGGCCTTCAAAGATCGATCATGAGCGCTTCCCATTGAGACAAACCACGCTGTCGCTACGTTGCCTCATGCCGGCATCAAATTCGGCTGAGTAGCTTCTCGCCATCTGGACGTAGCTCACCCTTGGGTGAAACATGCCGATACAGGGTCTGCCGCGTGACGCCAAGTTCCTGGCACAGGTCGCCGACCTTGGTCTCTGGCTGACCCATTGCCGCCATCGCCAGCCGCAGCTTGGCGGCGGTCATCTTGAACGGCCGGCCGCCTTTCCGCCCGCGCGCGCGGGCCGAGGCTAGGCCGGCAATCGTGCGCTCCGCGATCAACTCGCGCTCGAACTCGGCCAGGGCGGCGAAGATGCCAAAGACCAGCTTGCCGGCGGCGGTCGTGGTGTCGATGGCCGCGCCGTGCCCGGTTAATACCTTCAAGCCGATGCCGCGCCCAGTCAGGTCGTGCACGGTGTTGATGAGATGTCGCAGGTCGCGTCCGAGCCGATCCAGTTTCCACACGACCAGTGTGTCGCCAGTTCGCAACGCCTTCAGGCAGCTCGTCAAGCCGGGCCGATCCTCGCGCATGCCGGATGCCTGGTCCTCGTAAAGATGTACTGGATCGACCCCGGCGGCAATCAGCGCGTCGCGCTGCAAATCGGTAGCCTGGGAGCCGTCCGCCTTCGATACCCGCATGTAGCCTATCAGCATGTCGTACCTGTCACATATACGTTCGATTATGTGACAGTTTGAGTCGGGAAGCTCTGGCCGTCAAAAATTGTCACTTAACCCGTTATTTAATTTAAGACATGCAAAGGATTCATCAGGCTCATAATGTGACAAAAATTCCGGGGAATCCGCTCGTTGGCAAACATGGTATTAAGTCTGCGTCGAAACCTGTGATCCCTACCCACAAGATCCTCTGACTTGCAGTTAATGCTGGTTGGCGACGATGGAATGCAGGTCGGTGTGGATCAATGCAGGTTCATTCGCAGCTAACGCTGGTTTGCCGGGCCGGACAGTCGCAGTTAATCCTGGTCGAAAACGGCGCTGATTGCAGGTCGGAACGTTTTCGTTTGCAGGTCGTTACAGCTAGAGGTTTCGCTGAAGCGGCGAGAGCATGACTTATCGTATCCGTTGAAAGGGTATGGCCTAGCACTCGGGTGTGTCAGGAAGCTGCAGAACTTCGGCATCATCAGTGCAGCGCAACGAGAGCTGTTACTGAGTGAGCTGGTCAGAATAAAACGTGGTGACGTGCGGGATAATTGAGGGAGGGAATAGCACTATATGTTGTGTCGCCGGCAGCTGATCCAGCCACTAGATATAGTGGTTATCCAGTGAAAGCGGGTCTTGATGGCCCGCTTTTTTCTGCCCGATGCACCCACCTCCTGAGCGTGCTCGGCTGCGCCTCACCGGCTGTCGTGAACCAAGCCCTGGCCAAGAGCGAGCCAGGTCTTGGCCCTTCGGGCTTCCATCCTCACGCCTTCGCCCGTACCGGGCTGCGCGCTCTGCTTGCCTCCGGCCTTCGGCCTGCGCACCGTCCTGCAGGACGGTTTGCCGCCCATCCGCGTTCACCAGGTGGCTCATCATCATCGTTCGGTAGCGAACGCCCCAATGGCCTATCCGCCGCCGCGCCTTGCCTGCAACGGGCTTTCGCGGCATATCCTCGGTCGCAGGCTCCCTCCGGTATTCCACGACCCATTGCACGCGGCCCAGCTCTGGATAGTCCGGGCTTACCGCGACCGACCGATGCTGACGAGCAGACCACCACCGGCAGAGCGCTCCAGGGCGAAGGGTCTTGTAGCGTCCGCTGCGCGAACGCGCTGAAAAGCGTTTGTTTACCGCTCGCAACCTCAGCCTCGGAGCAGCCCAGGAGAGCGGCGGCGTCAAGTCGAAAGGGCAATTTCTCGCACGCGAAAAGAGGAACATTTAGTAAAATAACATTTTACAAATAGTTGACATGGTAGGCGGGGTTTGAGATACTAATCCCGTCGAAGCAATACCGCTTCGATTGCCCGGACTCAGCGGCGGCAACCGCTCCGGGAATTCTGCGAAGGAGATTCAAAAATGCGTCTATCCAGTAACTTCCGTAACCCTTGCATGGTCCGCAGCGATGCACCTCTGAGCAATGACGAGATTGCCCGCGTAGCGCCGTCGATCTTTGCCGAGGAAGCACACGACAGCCGCTCCGATCGTTACCTGTATATCCCGACTGTAAAGGTGCTAGATGCGCTGCGCGCCGAAGGGTTCCAGCCGTTCATGGCCTGCCAAACCCGTGTGCGCAACACCGACAAACGCGAGCACACCAAACACATGATTCGTCTGCGCCATGCCAGCAACATCATGGACAAAGAGGCGAACGAAATCATTCTGCTGAACAGCCATGATGGCAGCAGCAGCTATCAGATGATGGCCGGTAGCTTCCGTTTTGTGTGTGCTAATGGCCTGGTGCTGGGCGATTGCTCAATGGATCAGAAAGTGCGTCACAGTGGCCGTGGTGATGTTGTCGGTGACGTGATCGAGGGAGCCTATGAAGTGCTGAACCAGTTCACGCAGATCGACGACAAACGCGACTGCATGAAACAGATACAACTGCGCCCGGAAGAGCAAGAAGCCTTCGCCATGGCCGCACTGGCCTACCGTTACGACCCATCCGAAGGTCCGGCGCCTGTCACCCCTTCGCAGTTGCTGCGGGCACGCCGCAGCGAGGACAGGAGCAGCGACCTCTGGACGACCTTCAACCGCGTACAAGAAAACACCATCAAGGGCGGCTTGAGTGGCCGCAACAAGCAAGGACGCCGGACAACTACCCGCGCCGTGAATGGCATTGACCAGGACGTGAAATTGAATCGCGCCCTGTGGGTTCTGGCACAGGCTCTGCGCACTCAGCAGGCCGCATAACCAACCAGCCGGGCGCCAAGTGCGCCCGGTTTCATGTGGTAGGGAGATACAGCCATGTCCAAAGTTTTCTATGTACCGGGCCAACCTTCGATCATTGATTATGCCCGCGAGATCGGCCCGAACCAGTGGGCAACCCGCTGCAGAATGCTGATGCTGGCCGAGTTGCATATCTGCCATCCCGGCGCTGTTCTTGGCGATGAAGAATCGTTCTTGCTGGCCCAGGAAGCCGCGCTAGGAACGCAGCCCCAGGAGATCAGCGAAGCCCGCTATGAGTACGCGCTAACCCGCCTGCAGGTGCTGGACTTCGCCGCTGTCGACAAAGACTTTTCGTTCAAGCTGGAAAAATTCGAGGTCGGGAACCTCACGCGCATTTATGCGCGTTGCAATGGCCGGTATTGGACGTTTGTGGGCCTGGCCACGCTCACGCATCAAATGATTGTCCAGCGCATCACCCTGAGCGCTGCAGGAGCCGGGCCGGAAGTTAGACAGGCTTACGCAACCCACTCACACTAGAAGCTAAAAGCGCCTGGTAGATCACCGGGCGCTTCACCCATGGAGAATATGAATGCAGCCAAAGTACACCGCCGATCAATGGGAAAAAGTATCCCCTGCCTTTCGCGGGTTGGCTGTCGGTACTGTCGAGATGGCCAAGGCCGTGTTGGTCGATGGCCAGCGCCCTGCAGATCTGGCGAGACAGGCCGACGTGTCGCGGCAGTTGGTCTATGCCGCCGTGAAGCGGGTTCGCAACATCCTAGAGGAACACGAGGCGCAAGAACTGGTGCCGGTCATGGTCTGGTTGCCGCCTGAGTTAGCCGAGCAGGTCAAGCAGATGGCCGCGCCATATGCTCAACCTGGAGGCAAGAAGTAAAGAGCGACGGCGTCGAGTGACGTTGCCGCCTTTCTCGCGTGCGAGAAATCAGGGGTGGACGTGTTGCCGTGTGGTCAGATCCAGGCCAACGGCGCGCATCACTGCGAGCATGGTTTTCAACGTAGGGTTGCCCTTGTCGCTGAACGAGCGGTAAAGCTGTTCGCGGGATAGCCCCGACTCTTTGGCCAGCTCTGTCATGCCTTTGGCGCGAGCGACTACGCCGAGGGCTTTAGCGATATGGCCAGCGTCACCGGTTTCAAAAGCATCGGCCATGAACAGGGCGATGGTTTCAGGATCGACCAGCGCAGCCGCTGGATCATAGTCATAGATTGGCTCTTTCATTCATCCTCACTCCACTGGCTGGCAAGCAGTTTGGCGGTTTCGATATCGCGGGCCTGGCTGCCTTTGTCGCCACCACACAGCAGCAATACAAGCTCGTTACCACGCTGCTGAAAATAAACCCGGTAGCCGGGGCCGTAGTGAATACGCAACTCGCTAACACCCTGGCCGACCGGCTCAACATCGCCCAATAGGCCGTTGGCTACCCGGAAGACCCGCGCCGCGATGATCGCTTTTGCCCGCTGATCTCTCAGCTTGCGTTCCCACGTCATGTAAGTAGCGGTTTGTTTGATCGTTTTCATAGGAGTATTGTAGTTTATAAATTACGGCAAGGCAATAACTATTTGTACAATATGATTTTACAAATAGTTGACACTCCGAAGGCCGTTTGAGATACTAATCCCGTCGAAGCAATACCGCTTCGACACCCGGAACCAGCGGCGGCAACCGCTCCGGGAAATCTGCGAAGGAGCTTCAAAATGACTCACGTACTTGGATTGTGTGTAGAACCTGAAGGCATGGATGTTGATTCCGAAGTGCTGGCCCAGGTCGAGCCGAAAGCGCAGCAGGACGCCATTGAAGATGGCCTGCCTCGTTTGGATTGGCTGACCACCGCTGATTTCCGCCGATTCACCCACGGCATCCGCCACGCAGCATAAACACTCACTCACCCACCCCCCCGGCCAGGCGGCGGCAACCGCCCCGGGGAATCGCGAAGGAGCGAACCAATGTCTACCACTACCACCTCCCACGTTTTCTATCAGCCTGGCACGGGCTGGGTGCATGACTACGCCGTCCAGCTCGACGGCGGCGAATGGGTAACACGCAGCGGCCGCACGCTCGATCAGTTGAAGGAAGGACAGCCCGACATGATCGTTTGCACTGAGGATGAGGCCTGGCAGCAGATCGAAGCCGCGGCTAAATCCGCGCCGCTTCTGATCGATCGTGAACAGTTTGAATACGCGCTGAATGTTCTGCCGCCTGCGGGCTGGGTTCGCGCTGGTGATTGCGAGTCGTTCAAGATGATCGAGCGCGACAACGGGCGAGTAACTCGGATCTATGTTCGCCTCGGCGAAAACTTCTTTCGGTTCGCCGACCTCTTTACCACTCCGCATGCAGACGCCGTGCGCCTGGTCGCAGCTGCAGCACCTGCGCTGCTGGCCTCACGTCAAAACCAGTAACGAAGCCAGGGAGCGGCAAGCCGCTCCCCTCTTTGGTAGGGCGAGGACTCATGAAACGAAAAGACGCGATTGCGCATATCACTGTTGCCGGTTATCACGACGACTCACGTACGGCCATGCGGATCTACACCGAAAACCGGATCAGCTACCAGGTGTATACCGAGGCTTACGCGAAAGGCGCTCAGCTCAAAAGTGAAGGCATGGTCTGCACTTGCTTCCAGTTGCAAGCAACGCCCTGCGTCTGCTTGAAATCTGCGGTACTACTGCCCTGCAGCAGCGTCAGATTTCAACGTGCTGCAGGTGTTGAAACCATCAAACCCGCTTCGGCGGGTTTGTGGCCACGGTTGGGTGGTGGCCACCGCATACCCCGGGCGTGCTCGGCTTCGCCTCACCGGCTGTCGTGAACCAAGCCCCGACCAAGAGCGCGTCGGGTCTTGGCCCTTCGGGCTTCCATCCTCACGCCTTCGCCCGTACCGGGCTGCGCGCTCCGCTTGCATTGCGCCAGGGCGAGCCGTACCCGGAATTTGTAACGTACGATACAGGGGAATCGCTGTTGGCCCGGGCCCGCCCGGGCGATGCAACAGCCGCGATCAGGATCTGTGCCCGGCTCAAGAAATCACCCTGCAGTTGCCCACCGCCCGGGCAAGAAGCTGCCCGGCCCGTGGACAACTGCACCGCTCGCTCTGGCCTTTGTTGGGCCTCGCTCGCTGGGCGATTTTGCGTGCGCTGGCTGTTGCATCGGAATGCCTTCGGCGACCAAGGGGGTGCCCCCCTTGGATCCGCAGGCTGAAAGGTGCGGGCTTCGCCCGGGAGATAACCTCGGCGTTGATCTGTGGGGCGGTCCTGGGACTGTGGTTTCCGACAACACGTTGGATGGCCATTACCAGCGCGGCTGCGTTGTGCTTCTTCTACAGCTTCGGATAGGCTGTCCGCTCCAGAGAGGCCATGGAGTTCGTCCCTCAATAAAAAGCAAAAGCTTCAGCATAGACGGCTAAACTTGGGACGAGGAAAGGCAACGCAGAATAATATTTAAATCCTATAAATATCATCAGGTTACAGAACAAATGTCCTGATTTTCCTTTATCTCGGCATAACCCCATATTCAAGTCGTAGATGCGGAAATAAGCCGCCTGCAACAACAGTTGGCCATTGCCCAGACCGCCCGCAATGCCTACGTAGCGGCGCTGATGGCAGCGGTGGAGTCCGCCGAGGCTCCAAGTGCTCCTGGCACACCGTCCAAGAAAACCGGCAAATCCAAACCAGCAAAACCCTAAACGAGGTCCCCATGGCTGATTTTCAAGTCATCACCCGTGAGCGTCACGGGCTGCAATATTGGCTAAATCACGGCACTTATACCTTCGCGGCGGGTGATGCACTGTGTCCACTAGTGGCTCAGGAGTTGCCTAAAGCTATTCTCTCCATGCCTATCGGCTTCATGGCTGAGGATGACCATTTTGTCCCCGTCGCGGTGCAAGGGCTGGCGGCGGGACAAAATCTGCTGGTGGCTCCCGATGGCCGTTGGTTGGCCTCTTATATCCCAGCTCCGTATCGTGGCTACCCGTTTCGTTTGGCGATGACGGAGCAGGGTGAGCAGGTGCTGTGCATCGACGAAGCCAGTGGCCTGATCTCCGAGAGCGCCGGTGAACCCTTCTTCAATGAAGGCGGTGCGCCCGGCAAGGCGGTGCTGGAGATTCTTGAATTCTTCAACCAGATCGAAGCCAACCGTCAGCTCACCCTTAGCATCTGTGCGGTCCTGCAGCAGCATGGCTTGATCCAGCCGTGGCCGATCACGGTGCAGGGGGAGCATGGCGAGCAGAAGGTCGAAGGTCTGTTCCGTATCGACGAAGCCGCCCTGAATGCTCTGACGGCAGAGTCGTTGGCCGATGTTCGTAATGCCGGTGGATTGACCATGGCCTACTGCCAATTACTCAGCATGCAGCACCTGTCGACCCTGGGTACCTTGGCACAGGCCCATGCCGAGGCGGAAAAAACTCGATTGGAGCAAGAATCATTGGCTCAGAATGGTGAGCTGCAACTGGGCTTTATGAATGGCAGCGGTACGTTCAGTTTCGGCCAGTAAATAAAGTCATTACTAGATTTCCCGCTTCACCCTGTCATGAAAGAAAACGGATGCAACACTCCCTCGACGCCCTTGGAACTCTCCTAGGGCGTTTTTTTGCCCACCGAAAAGGAAAACCGTATTCATTTCTACGCACTCAAGCCCGCCCAGCGGCCTGGGAATTTACGTTACACTCCCATTCATAAAGCGGGCGGCGTTCCCGTCAAAAACCTCACATTTCGTGTGCGCCTCTTATAGGTGCAAAATACTGCGATGCGGCTCAGACCAGTGCGCTGGCTGTCGTGGGCATTACGGATAAGGCCGGTTTTCAGCAAAAAACCAATGTGGCACACTTTTTCCATAAAGAAGTAAACGAGTAAGCCAGGCCCCGGCCTTTAAGTCTTGCCTACATCATGCGCCCCGGCGCCAGGTAATGAAGCCTGATCGACCAGTCCCCTGGTCGATCAGGCTTTTTTTTGGAGTGAATAAATGCGCCCCACGATCGATGTCGGACTCTTGCTCTCTATCGATGGGACTTACCAGTGCATAGGCCGGAATGCTTTGGCAGGGGCCGCACACGCACTGGCGGAAATTAATGCCAATGCCGATTACGCACTTGCCTTGCAGGTTACCCACATCAATCCGCAGGGCTTCTTGCACAGGTACAGCGAAGGCGCTGTTCAACTGATGCAGTCCGGGATTCGGCATATTTTTGGTACCACGACCTCGGCCAGCCGCAAGGAAATCATTCCGGACTTGGAGCAGAACGGGGGCCTGTTGTGGTACGCCTGTCCGTATGAAGGTTTTGAAAGCAGCGAGAACGTCCTTTATCTGGGCGGGTGCCCGAATCAGACGTTGATCCCGTTGTTGCGGTATGCCTTGCAGGCGTTCGGTTCATGCGCTGCGTTGATCGGTTCGAATTACATCTGGGGTTGGGAAAGCAACCGCGTCGCACGGGAAGTGCTCGAAGTCGCAGGCGGCACTGTGCTTCTGGAAAAGTACGTGCACTTGGGCACGACTCGCTTCAGTGAGGTGATCCAGACCCTGGTAACTGAAAAGCCGGCGTTTGTGCTCAATAATCTAGTCGGTGAGTCCTCCTACGTCTTCTTGCAGCAATTGGACGCGGCGTGTCACGCCGTCGGCTTGAATCTACCGGTGTTGAGCTGCAACCTGACTGAAGCCGAACTGCCTGAAGTCGGCGCCATGCGCAGCCTGCGCCTGTTGTCGTGCGGTCCGTTCTTCGAGGATGTAGACCGGGCTTTCAGCCAGCAGCAACGCCGCCAACATGGACTGCACCCGTTGTCGCATTTTTACACCGGGATGTACGTCGCCTTGCACTCGTTTGCAAAGGCCCTGAACCAGTGTGGCAGCGACGATCCCGAGCTCATTTGCAACTACCTCTACGAACACCCCCAGGACAGTGTGCTCGGCACGTTAAACATTTCTGCGCACAACAATCACAGCAGCCAGCCTTGCCATATCGCCGAATTGCGCGAAGGACGCTTTGTCGTACTGCACAGTGAAGCGCAATCGTTGCCAGCCGACCCTTACCTGACTGCCACTGACCTGAGTGAATTCCAACGCCTGCGCACGATTGCGCCAGCGCCCCGCCTGAGGATCGTCAAATGAGCCTGCTCAAACGCCCGGACTTCGAAAGTGGTCGATTGCTGTTGGTTGACTGCGAACCGCGTACGTTGGCCAGTCTGCAAAAAAGCCTGCAACGCCTGGGTATCACGCCGCAGGCGCTGTTTGAAGACGCGCAGGATTCGCTTGAAGGCTGCTTTACCGCCGTCGTCGACCTGGAGCACTTCGCCAGTCCCGCCACCCTGCAACGGCTTAACAGCACCGGCGTGCCCATCGTGGCGTTGACGCCCCACGAAACCCTGTCGCAGATCCAGCGCGCCATCGAGTTGGGTGCTACCGCCTTGTTGAACAAGCCGATTACCCAGGGCTCGGTCTACACCACGCTGATGATGGCGATCAGTTTGCGTGAGCGATTGGACAGTGATGCCCGAACCATCGAAGCGCTGTACCAGCGCCTCGGTGCGCGACCTCTGCTGGCCCAGGTATTGGCGCGGTTGATGGTCGAACACAAGATTGACGAGCGCGAGGCTTATGAACGCCTGCGCTGCCTGTCGATGCGCCTCAATCGCAGCCTGGATGACCTGTGTGCGGACATGGCCGCGGATTATCTTCAGCAAGGCGGGGCGTGCCAATGAAATTGTTGCGCGCCTTGATTCGCCGGCCCGCGGTGGCGTTGTCGTTGTTGTACATCGTCATCGTGGTGCTGTTGGCGCTGTTTGCACCGTGGATGAGCCCTCACGATCCGTCTGAACAATTTGTCGAAGGCCTGTCGATGGAGGGCGCGCCGCTACCGCCCGATATGCCTTATTGGCTGGGCACTGACCTGCTCGGCCGCGACTTGCTGTCGCGCCTGATCTACGGCGCACGTACCTCGCTGTTCATCGGCCTGCTTGCCAACGGCCTGGCCGTGCTGATCGGCACCTTGGTTGGTTTGAGCGCAGGTTTTCTGCAGGGCTGGATCGGCAGCACGCTGATGCGCTTTACCGACTTGATGATGGCGTTCCCGGCGTTGCTGTTGGCGATTGCGTTGTCTGCGATTTTCCAACCCAGCGTGTGGATCGTTGCGTTGGTCATCGCCATGGTCAACTGGGTGCAGATTGCCCGGGTGATCTACTCCGAGACCATCGCCCTGAGTGCCCGTGACTTCGTGGCCGTGGAGCGGACCCTGGGCGCAAGCTCGCTGCGCATCCTGTTTTCGCACCTGCTGCCCCATTTGCTGCCGACGATTCTGGTATGGGCGACCTTGGGTATTTCGACCACGGTGCTGCTCGAAGCCACCCTGTCGTACCTGGGAGTGGGGGTCCAGCCGCCAACGCCGAGTTGGGGCAACATCATTTTTGAAAGCCAGACCTATTTCACCTCCGCGCCATGGTTAGTGTTCTTCCCCGGTATCGCGATTGTCCTGCTGTCGCTGGCTTTCAACCTGGTCGGTGATGCCCTGCGCGATGAACTCGATCCTACCCTGCAAGGGAGAAGCTGAATGCTCGCCTTCATCACTCGTCGCATCGGCTATTCGTTGCTGATTTTGCTTGGCGTGACCTTCATCACCTATCTGCTGCTGTTCATGCTGCCTGCCGACCCGGCACGCCAGATTGCCGGGCGCAGTGCCACGCCGGAAGTGGTGGCGGGGATCCGTGCGCAGTTGGGGCTGGACCTGCCGTTCTATCGGCAGTACGCCAACTACCTGGGCAACCTGGTGCAGGGCGATCTGGGCCGCTCCTATATACAGCGCAGCCCGGTGACCGAGCTGATCGGCTCGCGCCTGCGGCCATCGCTTGAGTTGATGGCTGCCGGTATTGGTTTCGAGTTGCTGATCGGCATCAGCCTGGGTGTGATCGCGGCGTTGCGGCGCGACGGTTGGGCCGACAAGGCGCTTATGGCGCTCTCGTTCATCGGCGTGTCAGCCCCGCAATTCATCGCCGCGATGCTGTTTCTGTACTTCTTCGCCGTGAAACTGGGCTGGTTTCCGCTGGGAGGCTACGGCGGGTTCGAGCATCTGCTGCTGCCGGCGCTGACCCTGGGGATTCTTGGCAGCGGCTGGTACTCGCGGATGGTGCGCTCCTCGATGATCGAGGTGTTGCATCAGGACTTCATCCGCACCGCACGGGCCAAGGGCTTGAGCCGGGTGCGCGTGGTTCTGCGGCACGTACTCCCCAACGCCATCGTGCCGGTGATCCCGATGATCGGCATCGATATCGGCATCTTCATGGGTGGGCTTGTGGTGGTCGAGTCTGTCTTCGGCTGGCCGGGAATCGGCCAGTTGACGTGGCAAGCCATTCAGCAGGTGGACATTCCGGTGATTGTCGGCGTGACCACGGTTTCAGCGGTAGCCATCGTGCTGGGCAATCTGGTCGCAGACCTGGTGATCCCATGGGTCGATCCGCGCATCGACATCCAAAAACACTAAAAAACACACTAAAAAACACATCATAGGTAAGGGGCTGGAGCATGAATCGCAAAGCATTATCCTTGGCCATCGCGGCTGCATTGTTCGCCGGGAATCTTCTGGCCGATGACTTCGATCCAAACGCAAAAGACGGTGGCGCCGCAGTCATTACCTATCAGAACGACGTGGCCACACTTGACCCGGCCATTGGCTACGACTGGCAGAACTGGTCGATGATCAAAAGCCTGTTCGATAGCCTGATGGACTACAAGCCCGGAACCACAGAACTGGTCAAGGATCTGGCATCGGACTACACCATCTCCGATGACGGCACGGTCTACACCTTCACCTTGCGTAAAGGCGTGAAGTTCCACAACGGTCGCGAGCTCAAGGCCAGCGACGTCAAGTATTCCCTGGAACGCACCGTCAACCCGAAAACCCAGAGCCCGGGCGCCGGCTTCTTCAGCCCAATCGTGGGCTATGACGAAATGACCACCCAAAAGGCCGAGCACCTGTCGGGCATTGAAGTGGTGGACGACTATAGCGTCAAGATCACCCTCAAGGAAGCGAGTGCGACGTTCCTGCATGTGATGGCGATCAACTTCTCCTCTGTGGTGCCCAAGGAAGAAGTCGAGAAGTGGGGCGCCGATTTCGGCAAGCATCCGGTCGGCACAGGCGCCTACAGCCTGGCGCAGTGGAAGCTTGGGCAGCAGATCGTCTTCACGAAAAACCCGAACTATTTCAAGGCTGGCCTGCCGCACTTGGACAGTATCACCTTTGAAATGGGCCAGGACCCGATGGTCGCCCTGTTGCGCTTGCAAAAGGGTGAAGTCGACATCGCCGGTGACGGTGTGCCGCCCGCCAAGTTCCTGGAATTCAAGAACGATCCGAAGTTCAAGAACCTGGTGGTGACCGGTGACCAGTTGCAAACCGGCTACCTGACCCTGAAAACCACGTTGCCGCCGTTCGACAACCTCAAGGTACGCCAGGCGGTGAACATGGCGATCAGCAAGGATCGTATCGTGCGCATCATCAATGGACGTGCGGTCCCGGCCAACCAGCCGCTGCCACCGGCCATGCCGGGCTACGACAAGGACTATAAGGGCTATACCTATGATGTCGAGGCGGCGAAAAAACTGCTGGCAGACGCCGGTTTCGCCAAGGGCTTCGACACCGAGCTGTACGTGATGAACACCGATCCGCAACCGCGTATCGCCCAGGCCATCCAGCAAGACCTGGCCAAGGTCGGTATCCGGGCGCAGATCAAATCCCTGGCACAAGCCAACGTGATTGCAGCCGGCAGTTCCAAGGATCAGGCACCGATGGTGTGGTCAGGTGGCATGGCCTGGATTGCCGACTTCCCGGACCCGTCGAACTTCTACGGGCCGATCCTGGGCTGTGGCGGTGCGATTGACGGCGGCTGGAACTGGGCACTGTATTGCAACAAGACGCTGGATGCGCTGGCCGCCAAGGCCGACAGCATGGCGAAGCCGGAACAGCAAGCCGAGCGCACCGCGCTGTGGAAGAAGATCTTCATCGACGTGATGGCTGACGCGCCGTGGGTGCCAATCTTCAACGAGCAGCGCTTCACCGTGCGTTCTGTGCGCATGGGCGGCTCCGATGCGCTGTACGTCGACCCGGTTCACGTGCCGGTCAACTACGACTACATCTACCTCAAGTAACGCGCGGTCGACCTGACGATCAGCCTTTGCCACGCCTGCCAAAAGGCGTGGCCTTCAACGCGGAGACCTTTCCTTATGTGCCAGAACTGCCTGGTCAAGACCATTCACAGCGTCAACAGCCATTTTGGCTGGGACAACCGCTTCGAACCGACCGCGCGGGTAACGCCGGGCTCGATGCTTGAATTCTGCTGCCTTGATTCGTCCAACGGCTTCTTTACGCCCAACTCGGTGGTGAGCGACGTGGGCAAGGTACCGTTCGACAAAATCAACCCGGTGACCGGGCCGATTTTCGTCGAAGGGGCTGAACCGGGAGATGTGCTCAAAATTACCCTCGACAGCTTCAAACCCAGCGGCTTTGGCTGGACGGCGAATATTCCGGGCTTCGGCCTGCTGGCTGACCAGTTCAAGGACCCGGCCCTGGCCCTGTGGCATTACGACAAGGTCAACCTGGCTCCTGCGGCGTTCAGTGAATTTGCCCGTGTGCCGCTCAAACCCTTCGCTGGCACCATCGGCCTGGCCCCAGCGCAGGCGGGGTTGCATTCGGTGGTTCCACCACGCCGGGTCGGCGGCAATCTGGACATCCGGGACCTGTCCGCCGGCACCACGTTGTACTTGCCGGTGGAGGTCAGTGGCGCATTGCTGTCGATCGGCGATACCCACGCGGCACAAGGTGATGGAGAGGTGTGTGGCACTGCGATTGAAAGCGCCATGGACGTGGTGGTGAAAATCGACCTGATCAAGGATACCCCGCTGGCAACCCCGCGCTTCAGCACGCCTGGCCCGGTCACGCGCCACCTCGACGCTGCCGGCTACGAAGCGTTCACCGGGATCGGCCCGGACCTGATGCAAGCGGCGCGTCAAGCCGTGAGCAATACCATCGACTGGCTGTGCCGTGAACACGGTATGCCGGCAGAGCAGGCCTATATGTTGTGTTCGGTGTGCGGCGATCTGCGTATCAGTGAAGTTGTCGACCTGCCCAACTGGGTGGTGTCGTTCTACTTCCCGAAAGTCGTGTTTGCCTGATGCGTTTTCATTGCGAGCGTCTTGATGTAAGCCGCTTCAATCGCGAGGAGCTTTGATGAGTAACGGGATCTCCCAGCCGATTCTGTCGGTGCAGCATTTATCCATTGATGTCGGCCTGGGGGCCACGCCCCGGCGGGTGGTCGATAACCTTAATTTCGACCTGTATCCGGGGCAGACGCTGTGTATCGCCGGAGAGTCCGGTAGCGGAAAATCGCTGTCGTCGCTGGCGATCATGGGGCTGTTGCCTAAGGCTGTGCGGGTGGCGGAGGGCGCGATCAGGTTTGCCGAGCGCGACCTCATCGGGATGCCTGAGCGCGAACTTCAGCAGTTGCGTGGCAAACAGATTGGCATGATTTTCCAGGAACCGATGACCTCGCTGAATCCGCTGATGACCGTTGGCCAGCAGTTGGAGGAAACACTGCTGCGCCACGAACAGCTGGGGCGTCAGGCCTTACGCCTGCGGGTCAAGGAAGTGCTGGCGTCGGTACGCATGCCGCAGGTCGAAAAACGTCTGCAGCAGTACCCCCATGAACTCTCCGGTGGCATGCGCCAGCGTGTGATGATCGCGATGGCCATGCTTTGCCGGCCCAAGGTGTTGATCGCAGATGAACCGACCACAGCGCTCGACGTCACTATCCAGGCGCAGATTCTGGAATTGATGCGCGAGTTGCAGCAGGTGTACGGCACCAGCTTGCTGATGATCACTCACGACATGGGCGTGGTTGCGGAAATGGCCGACCAAGTGGTCGTCATGAATCATGGCCGTACCGAAGAACAGGCACCGGTGCGTCAACTGTTTACCCAGCCGCAGGCAGACTACACGCGTAAATTGCTCGCAGCCGTTCCAGTGTTGGGCACCGTTGGTCAACCGGATGACATCAGCCAGCAGCCTGTGATTTTGCAGGTTCGCGATTTGTCCGTACGTTTTCCCGTGCGTACCGGCTGGTTTGAGGAGAACCGGCAAGTGCATGCGGTCGAGGGCGTCAACTTCGAGTTGCGCCAGGGCGAAACGCTGGGGCTGGTTGGGGAGAGCGGCTGCGGCAAGTCCAGTACGGGCAAGGCCCTGATGAACATGCAGGCTTACCAGGGCAGCGTGAAGTTGTGCGGCAAGGAGCTCAACGGCCTGCAAGGCGCCGACCTTCAAGCGGTGCGGCGGGATATCCAGATGGTGTTTCAGGACCCCTATGCGGCCTTGAACCCACGTAAGAACATCCTGGAACTGGTGGGCGAGCCGCTGTTGATTCACCACCAATTGCCCCTGGCGCAACGTCAGGAGCGCGTCGCTGAGCTGCTACGCCAGGTCGACATGCCAGTCGACACGATGTATCGCTACCCTCACCAGTTCTCTGGTGGCCAGCGCCAGCGCATCTGTATCGCACGGGCGCTGGCGCTCAACCCGAAAGTCATCATCGCCGACGAATCCGTCTCGGCCCTCGATGTTTCGGTTCAGGCCCAGGTGCTGGAATTGCTTGAGCATCTGCGTGAGGTGCATCAACTCAGCTACCTGTTCATCTCCCATGACATGGCGGTGGTCGAGCGCATTTGTCATCGCGTGGCCGTCATGTACGGCGGTCAGATCGTCGAGATTGGCCGCCGCGATCAGGTTCTGGACAACCCTCAGCATCTCTACACCAAGCGCCTGCTCAGCGCCGTACCGATGCCGGATGTTGATCGCAAGCGTGATTTCAAGGCGCTGTTGCAGGAATTCGAGCAACCAAGCCCGATCAAGTCGAAGGGCTTTGAAGCGCCGGCGCAGAAGTTCCAGAACTTGGGGAACGAGCACTGGGTAGCAGTAGGCTAAGCGCCCTGATTCCAGAGCATTCTATGCTCTCAGCCCGTGCGTGTTGAACTGAAACTTTCGCGAAACTGATCAGATGCCAAAGAATTCGAACGACTCAGGAGCCAGCTGTGCGGTGATTATCTACGCGATAGCTGCAGTATCTTTTTGTTGGTCAAGAATTATTATCAGGAAAGCTGGGGCACCCTAGTAAGTAGCTAGCGGGGTTCGACGATCTGGTTGGAGCATTGCAGAAACACTAGGTGGCCTTCTCCGAAATCATCCCCAACGTTGAGGAGATTAAGATCATCGGTATCACCCAGGGGTAACGACACCGCCTCGGGGCGAGCGATCAATCGTCGGGTGGATGTTCGCTTGGTGCCGCAAGCAGGTGTTTGCGGGGCATCCAGCGTGGAAGTTGGTGGAACGGCTCGACGTGGAGCCGAAATTAACCGCGTTGTGAGTATAGAGCTATCACTGATAAACGAAGATGCAGCGACCTATCGCCTGCAAACGACTCCAGGGAGGAACAATCATGTGTGACAAAGATTGTCGTTGCTAATCATGGCTTTGATGCCATCAAATACTGGTCGCGCAACGCGCACCAAAGCGATGACACCGCATCGCTTTTCAATCTAGGTCTTGCCTACAACTTGGATGACGTGTCGCAAGATGTTGATGCCGTCGACTGTTGGCGCTTGGTCCTGCGCAAAGACGCGTCTAATGCAAAAGCGCCAGGCCGCATCCAGTCTGTGAAAACGCCACTCTTGGATTTGGCTCGCAAGTTTCAATCGTCCCGACAATCACTCTGCCAGCCGGAAGATCAGTGGTATTCGATCTACATCAACCCTTTCCAGCTCTTGAATTGCCCGAAAGACTTCGATTTCGGTGATCTTGAATCCAAGGTTGTCCAGAAATGGAAAAAGACGTTACTTCAGGAAATTGAGCTTGAGGAGGGAGAACTACATTGGATGCCTGGGCTACCGAGCGCGCAGAGGAAGACGTGCGACTCTATACCGGTATCGTTTAAGCAACGCCGTTTGCGGCGGGTCTTCACCGGCCCGTCGCTCCACCACGAAGCACTATAAGGGGACGATAGAGAATTCGGAAAAAATCGTACGCTAAGCTTCGCGAGTTCTTGTAACCAATTCATTGTTTTTTCAATGGATGAAAGAAAATGGCGAAAGCTATTTGACAAACAAATCGGGATCTTATAACTTACCTACCAAGTAGTCGGTAGATGAAATAAAGCCATGAAACTCAATTCAGATCTTTCGCAGCGTGTTGTCGTCGAGCCTTCAAGCTTACAGTGGGTCGATTCGCCAGCGACCGGGATTCAACGCCAGTTACTGGAGCGTGATGGCGACGAAGTGGCGCGTGCCACCTCGATCGTGCGATACGCGCCGGGCTCCGCTTTTGAAAATCATAAGCACGACTTGGGCGAGGAGATTCTGGTCCTGGACGGCGAATTCAGCGACGAATCCGGGACCTTCGGGCCTGGGACTTACATCAAGAATCCACCAGGTTCTTCGCATGCACCGAGCTCCGCGACGGGTTGCACGTTGTTCGTCAAGCTGCGCCATCTTGATCTAGCCGACAGCCAACGCACCGTGGTCGACACCCGTAACGGCCCCTGGTTTCCAGGCCTCGTGCCGGGTCTGTCGGTGATGCCACTTTCTGAGTTCGACACACAACATACGGCTTTGGTGCGCTGGGCCCCGGGGACACGATTCAATTCGCATCGTCACTACGGCGGTGAAGAAATCTATGTGTTGGAAGGCGTCTTTGAGGATGAGTTCGGAAGCTACCCTACCGGCACATGGATGCGCAGTCCGCATTTGAGTGCTCACCGTCCCTTCAGCAATACAGGCTGCACCATCCTGGTCAAGACAGGCCACCTGCCAGTCGCCGAATCAAATGAGGCGCTTGCATGAAGCATTTCTCCGAAATCTCGCCGACCGCCGAGCGGGTGGTCGATGCCGCTGAAGGGTTGGTACAGCAGCACGGCTACAACGGCTTCTCATACGACGACGTGGCCCAGTTGGTAGGCATCAAAAAACCAAGTATCCACCACCACTTTCCCAAGAAGGGTGAACTCGTGGCCGTGGTCGCACAGCGCTACACGCACCGGTTTCGTGAGGAGTTGCTGAGCATCGAAGGGCAGCATGCGAAAGCGCCTGACAGGCTAACTGCGTATGCGGCACTTTTCGAACGCACCTTCGCCAAGGACCGGCGCCTTTGTGTCTGCGGCATGTTGGGTGCCGAGTCGGACTCGCTGCCGGACGCCGTTGTGAGCGAGGTCGAGCGATTCTTTAAAGTCAATCTCGACTGGTTGACTCTTGTCGTTGCCGATGGTCAGCGTGCCGCGCTGATCACCTCGAATTCCACCCCAGAGGCTCTCGCAGAGGCATTCTTGTGCGCGTTGGAAGGCTCGATGATGGTGGGCCGTGGCATGCGGTCGTCACGCGGACCGGCCGAAGTTGGAAACACTTTTCTTTCCACCGTGTTGACCTGAGGTCGGCACTTTTTTTGCAACACAACCCTACCATTTAGTTGGTAGTTAAGGAGATTATTATGAGTACTGAATTTAATGGCAAGAAGTTGTTGGTCATCGGCGGCACTAGCGGGATGGGACTGCAAACTGCCCGCATGGTTCTTGAGCAAGGCGGAAGCGTCGTCATCGTCGGTCACCGTGAAGACAAGGCCGAAGAGGCCCGCAAGGCGCTGTCGTCGTTGGGCACCGTGACCGCCCTGACTGCCGATCTCTCGCGAGCCGAAGATGTGAAGCGACTCCTGCATACCATCGATGAACACCACAAGGACATCAATCTTCTGGTCAACGCGGCTGGGGTGTTCTTCCCGAAGGCGTTTCTTGAGCACACGGAAAGTGATTACGAACAATATTTGACGTTGAATAAAGCGTTCTTCTTCATCACACAAAAAGTCGTGGCCAATCTCGTGGCCAGCGAGCGTCCCGGCGCCATTGTGAACATCGGCTCGATGTGGGGCAAGCAGGCGATTGCGGCTACGCCGTCGTCCGCGTATTCGATGGCAAAAGCAGGTTTGCATTCGCTGACCCAGCACCTTGCGATGGAGCTGGCATCCAAACAAATCAGGGTCAATGCCGTTTCTCCGGCGGTTGTCGAAACGCCGATTTACGAGGGATTCATACCCAAGGCCGAGGTTCATGGCGCCTTACAGGGATTCAACAGCTTCCACCCAATCGGCAGGGTTGGGACGCCACAAGACGTCGCCGAGGTCATCCTCTTCCTGTTGTCGGACAAGGCAGCATGGGTGACGGGCGCAATCTGGGACGTTGACGGCGGCGTGATGGCCGGGCGTAACACATAATGGGGGAACGAGAAATGAACACAAACATTAAAGGAACTCCCGGCAACGGGATCAACGTCGGCGCATTGCGTGAGTTTGCAGATCAGGTCGCAGCAAAGCCCGCCGCAGGCATCGCGACGTTCGGCGTCGTGACAACCTGGGAGGGTGGCACCCGGACGCGTGCGCGAACCATGCCGCTCGTACTAGGTGACACGGCCTTGGCGCGCGGCTTTGTCATCGACGCGGACGAACCGGCAGAATTGCTCGGTACCGACACGGCCGCTAATCCACAAGAATTGATCCTGGCTGCGTTGAACGCATGCATGACTGCAACCTACGCGGCAAATGCGGCGGCAATGAACATCGAGTTGCAATCGCTGACTATCCGCACGAAGGGAAGCCTCGATCTGAGAGGTTTTCTTGGAATCGATCCTGGGATCAATCCAGGGTACGACCAGGTCGAGTATGAGGTCGAAATGGAGTCGTCGGCGGATTCGGCGGCGCTGAAAGCATTGCACGCGCAGGTGCAGCGAACATCGCCGAATTACCACAACTTCGCGAGAGCCATTGATCTCAAGGCCAAGCTGACCATTCTCCAATGATCGAGTCAGTGTTTCCCGTGGTTGGCTGACGGGAGGCCAAACCAGATGCGCTATGACGGAAGGTTCAACCTTCCGTCATCACGTTCTCTGGAATACGCAGTGTCAATTTGAGGTATGCCCTAACCTGACGTCAGGACAGCCTACCCAGAAACGTCCGGATAGACTCCA